>JBKEGM010000018.1:0-18461 GCA_046710005.1 Natrialbaceae archaeon | reverse complement strand
CGATTTCGCGGGCGAGGTCGTCCGCCGAGTCGAGCGTGCCCATCACCCACCCGCCGCCGTGGAAAAACAGACAGACCGGTGCGGGTGTGTCGGCATTGTGGCGGTACACTCGGAGGGGAAGGTACCCACCCACCGTGCCGTCTCCATCGGGCCCGTCGATTCCGAACTGCCGGACGTGATCGACCGGCGGCGGGTCCTCGGGCGAGAACAGTTCGTCCTCCAGGCGCCGGGCGCTCTCGACGGAGAGCGCGTGCCATTCGGGCAGTTCCTCGTCGAGGTCGCCCATGGCATTTGCGAGTTGTGGGTCGAGGTCTGTCATGGACGTGAGGTGGCAGGCCGTGTTGAAATAGCTCAGTGAAGCCACTGTCCACTTCCCGGCTCCGCAACGCACAGCTATTTCCTCGTCCCGTCCAGTGTTCGGACCATGGCCCGCGACTTCCGCCCCACGGAAAACGCCGCCCGGGAGTACGACCGGGAGAACCCGCTGACTTCGTTCCGGGAGCGGTTCACCGTCCCGGACGAGTTGTATCTCGATGGCAATTCGCTCGGTCCGATCTCCGACGCTGCCGAGGCCACCCTCGACCGGGTCGTCGACCAGTGGCGCGAGTTAGGCATTCGTGCCTGGACCGAGGCCGAACCGCCGTGGTTCGAATACGGTGAGCGCCTGGGCGATCGGCTGGCGACCCACATCGGCGCCCGCGAGAACGAAGTGGTCGCGGCCAACTCGACGACGGTCAACATCCACACGCTGATCGGGACGTTTCTCGACGCCCACGACGGTCCGCCGGGGGTCCTCGTAAACGAACTCGACTTTCCGACTGATCACTACGCCATCCGTTCGCAATTCAGGCAGCGCGGGTACGATCCCGACGAGCACCTGATCGTCGTCGAGAGCCGCGACGGGCGGACCATCGAGGAGGACGATGTCGTCGCCGCAATGGACGAACAGGAGGTAGGCATCGTCTTCCTCCCCTCGGTCCTCTACCGGAGCGGGCAGTTACTCGACCTGGAACGGATTACCGAGGCGGCCCACGAGCGCGGGATTCTGGCGGGGTTCGATCTCGCCCATTCCGTCGGAACCGTGCCTCACGACCTCTCGGACATCGGCGTCGACTTTGCCGTCTGGTGTCACTACAAATACCTCAACGCCGGGCCCGGCGCGATCGGCGGCCTGTACGTCAACGAGCGCCATCACGGCACGATGCCCGCCCTGACCGGTTGGTGGGGCCACGAGAAGGAGACCCAGTTCGAAATGAAAACCACCTTTACCCCCGCCGCCGACGCCGGCGCCTGGCAGATCGGCACCGTCAACGTGTTCAGCGCCGCGCCGCTGTTCGGCACGCTCGACGTTCTGGACGACGCCGGCATCGAGACCGTCCGCGAGACTTCCCTCGACCTCACGGGGTACCTGATGACCCTCATCGACGAGCGTCTCGAGGACACCGACTACGCGGTCGGCACCCCTCGCGAGGACGACCGCAGGGGCGGTCACGTCGCGGTCGAATACCCCGAGGCCGACCGGATCAGCGAGGCGCTCCGGGACCGGGGCGTCGTCGTCGACTACCGCCCGCCGAACGTGATCCGCGTCTGTCCAGCCCCGCTATACGTCGGCTACGAGGACGTCTTCCGAGCCGTCGAGCACCTCGAGGAAATCGTCGAGAGCGGGGAAAACGAACGGCACGACGTCGGGGGCGACGTCACGTAGGGACCGGTAACTATCGGTACTGTCCGCCACAACGAGGAATGGCGATCACGTATCAGCGAGTACCCGGTGAGGCCACAGCTTTTTTGTATATCTATTCCCATTAGGAATTGAATGCCTAATAGGAATAGTTTGACGACGATCGCCCTGAAGTATCCGTTTCCACAGGATCGGGTCTTTCGCTATCAAGCGATGCAGGATCTCCTCTCGCTTCTGATCGAGGAGCCATACGAGGAATACACCGTGAGCCAGAGTGCGTCGTTGATCGACGCGAATCAGGCGACGGTTTCGAAAGCGGTGTCCCTCCTCGAGCAACTCGGAGTACTTCGGACTCGACGAGAGGGTCAAAAACGGTACGTCAGCATCGATCGGGACCGGCTCACGAAACCGGACCCGGTGCTGTCGATCCCACAGAGCGAGTTCCACAAACCAGTGCGGACGTTCGTCGAGCGTGCTCGGGAGGAACTCGACGATCTGGTCGGAATTCTTCTCTTCGGAAGTGTGGCTCGAGGCGACGCCGATCGCGCTAGTGACGTCGACGTGCTCGTTTTCGTGGAAGACGATCGAACGGAGGGTCGACGCACTGTCCAGTCGATCGTGAGCAACCTCGAAGGAACAGCGTTTGACGGGGATCGCTACACGTTCGAAACGCTCGTCGAATCGGTCGACAGCGCGAAACGGATCGGCGATCGACTTCGCCAACAATTCGATGGCGGGATCACGCTCGTCGGCTCGGACGAACTCTCGGCGATCCGCAGGGAGGTGTACCGCGATGGAGAACAGTGACGTCATGGACGCGCTGGAGGCGGCGGAGAGAAGCTTCGAGCGAACGCACGAAAACGTCGAAACTGGACTCGACGTCGATGACCCAGAACTCGTGCAACTTCGACGAGCGTGCCGACTCCTCGCTGCAGCTGCTCGACTCCTCGACGATGGCTACTACACGGTCGTCATCGAATCGTCCTTCGTGGCGATCGAACGGACGATCCAATTTCGGCTCATTCACGACGGCGCGATGTCCGCTTCTGAGGTCATCAGTAGCCATCGCCGGCTCTACCAGCGTGGCGCCGAAGTCGGTCTCTACGACGAAGCCTTCGGCGATAATCTCGCCGATCTGTGGAACCAGAACCGCACGAAAACGTATTACCGTCTCGGGGTCGCGACTGAAGCCCAGGCTAGCGCGATGCGGAACCTCGCAATGGAACTCCACCAGCATCTGGTCGACAGGAGTCGGGTCGCCCACGAATGTCTCTGTTAGCGTTGCGGTGAGGGTGCTAAGCCCCCGTCCTCAAGGAGCGCCCAACGGGAGCGAGTAGGGCGGGGATCCAGCACCCGCACGAGTACCAAGCACACAATCGACATGTGTAACTAACTATGTTGCGAAAGTAATAGACACGCGCATGGAGTACAGCCCACGTTACAGGCTTTTGCCAACAAGCGACCACCGCAAATTACTGGGCTGGCAGAAAAACACCGTGCGCCAGGTCTACAACCACGCACTCTACCGTCGCTATTCGTCCCGTGAACGCCAGAGATACAGCGACGCGTACGACCGATATGGCCGCCACCCCTCCGCGATCTCCACCATCTCGTCCCGCGTCAGATCCTCGGAATAGATCCCTTCCAACGCCCGTCGTATCCCCAGGTCCTCTACCGGGAACACGTCGGGACGGGCCAGCGAAAACATCAGTTGCATTTTCGCGGTCCAGACGCCGACGCCCGTGATTTCCGTCAGCTCCGTGATGACCGCGTCGTCGTCCATGCCCTCGAAGTACTCGGACGAGTAGTCGTTTTCCGCGAACGCTCTGGCGATGTTGCGGATATAGTCCGTTTTCTGTTGTGACAGTCCGGCATCCCGCAGCGTCGATTCGTCCGCTTGCAAAATCGCTTCTGGCTCGATCTCGACGCTGTCGTACAATCGTTCTCGTATCGACGCGGAAGCGGTCGTCGCCAACTGCTGGTTCACTATCGAGGTAACCATACGCTCGAAGAAATCATCCGCCGGTTCGAGGGTGACCTCGTCCTGCCGATCGATGATCGGCTTCAGGTCCGGGTCCGTCTTGAGGTGCGATATCGCGTCGTTACTCATCAGTTTGTGGGGAGAGGGTCGGATGTGGTTAAACAATCTGATTTCAAACTGAACGGACGACCATCCACCATCGCGTGGTCTCCAGTGTGACTCTTCGCGAATCAAACGGGCGTTCGGGTTTGTGTCCGTCAGGAAACGTTTTGCTGCTTATTCCTCGCTGGCCGCCTCGACGCCACGCTCGAACGCTGCCTGGTTCACGTCGAGCATCGCGTCCAGGTTCGCCCCGATTGACTCGACGAGGGTTTCCTCGTTGGCCAGGCCCAGGCGCTCGTTCAGGTAGCCGACGAGGGCCATGTTCGTCGCGCGTTCATTGCCCGCCTCGCGAGCGAACGCTGAGAACGAAACCTGCGTAGCCTCCTCCGGCGCATCCTCCACGAGGTCCGCGTCGACGAACAGCATCCCATCCCCGTCCAGCACGTCCCAATGGTCTGCCAGCGCTTCGTCCGTCAGGGCCACGAGGACGTCGGCGTCCCCTTCGGGCACCTTTGCCTCGTGAATTTTGTCATCGGCGACGATCAGGTCGGAATGGGCAACGCCGCCGCGGGCCCGAGAGCCGTACTCCTCGGTCTTGAAGACGTGACGCCCGTCGAGGGCTGCGCCTTCGCCGAGGATCGTCCCGGCCACGACGACGCCCTGGCCGCCTTCGCCGGCGATCCTGAGCATGTAGTCCTCGCCGGTCGTCCCGGCACCCTGACGATCCTCCGGCTTGTGCTCGGTCCGGGCGGCCTCAGCGATGTCGTCCATCGAGGCGATGAACTCATCGCGGTCGCGGTCCACGATGGTGCCCACCTCGAACTCGCCGTCGGTGATTTGCTCTTCCATCCACTCGAGCATCTCCGGGGCACTTCGGAGGTCGTTGCGCCGGCCGTAGACGGTCGGGCATTGTGAGTATACCTCGATCAGCGAGAAGCCCTCCTTCTCGATGCCGGTTTGGAGGGTTTGGACGAGTTGGTGTGGTCGCGAAGTGGCGCCGCGGGCGACGAAGGCGCCGCCGGCTTCCTTCGCCACCGCGGAGATATCGATGGCGTCCTCGGGGTTGCCGTAGGGCGAGGTGGTCGTCGTCGAGCCGTGGGGTGTCGTCGGCGCGACCTGCCCGCCGGTCATCCCGTAGGTGAAGTTGTTCACGAGGACGACCGTGATGTCGATGTTCCGGCGGGCGGCGTGGAGCAGGTGGTTGCCGCCGATGCCAGCGAGGTCGCCGTCACCCGAGAGGACGATCGTTTCCTGATCCGGGTTGCCGGCCTTGGCACCGCTCGCGAACGCGACGGCGCGACCGTGGGTGGTGTGGAGCGTGTCGGCCTCGAAGTTCGGGCTGGGGATCCACGCCGAGCAGCCGATGCCCGAGACAAGCAGCAGGTCCTTCACGCTAAGGTCGTCCATTTCGTCGACGGCCTTCGCAAAGGTGTTCAGCACAGTCCCGCCTCCACAGCCGGGACACATCGTGTGGGGAAGCTCCTCTTCGCGCAGATAGGGGAGCAACTCGTAGTCCAGTGCCGGATCGTCGGATCGACTCATGCACGATCACCGCCGATGCTGTCGGCGAGTTCCTGCACTGTGAACGGGTCGCCGCCGATTCGATCGAGCAGTTCGACGGGTGCCTCGGCCAGGCGTTCCACCTCTCGGGAGACCTGCCCGAGGTTCATCTCGGGGACGTAGATTCGCTCGACTTCGGTCGACAGGTCCGCGACGACTTCTTCCGGGAACGGCCAGAGCGTCGTCGGACGCAGGAGGCCGATGCGTTTGCCCTCTTCGTGAAGTTGTTCGAGGGCGCCTTCGGCGATTCGCCCGGTGATGCCGTAGGCAACGACGAGTTCGTCCATGTCGTCGATCCAGCGCGTTTCGTACTCGACGATGTCGTCGCGGTTGCCCTCGATTTTCTCGTGGAAGCCCCTCACGAGTTCGTCGTGGACCTCCTGGGTGCTCACGTCGCGCATGCCGTCCGGTTCGTGTGTCGACCCGGTGACGTGGGCCGAAAGACCTTCGCCGAACTGGGGCATGGGGGCGACCTCGCTGTCGCCGAAAACGGTTTCGTCATCCATCGTGGCGACCTCGCGGTCGACGGTCTCGACGGCTTCGGGGACCTCGAGTCGTTCCTTCGCGTGGCCGATGATGCCGTCCGCGAGGAGGACGACGGGCGTCCGGTACTTCTCGGCGAGGTTGAACGCCCGAACCGTAAGGTCGAACGCTTCCTGGACCGACGCGGGCGTGAGCGCGATGATCGGGTGATCGCCGTGGGTGCCCCATTTGGCCTGCATGACGTCGCCCTGCGCGGGTAGCGTCGCCTGCCCCGTCGAAGGGCCGGAACGCTGGACGTCCACCAGGACCATCGGCGTCTCGGTCATCGCGGCGTAGCCCAGGTTCTCCTGCATGAGCGAGAACCCCGGGCCGGAGGTGGCGGTCATCGCCTTATTCCCGGACCAGGATGCGCCGATCACCGCGGCGATCGACCCGAGTTCGTCCTCCATCTGGACGTACCGACCGCCGACCTTCGGAAGTTCCTCGGACATCGTCTCTGCGACTTCGCTGGCGGGCGTGATCGGGTACCCGCCGAAGAACGAACACCCGGCGTAGAGCGCACCGTAGGCGATGGCCCGGTCGCCGATCATGAACCGATTGCCCGGCGGCATGACTGCCTGCGGATCGAGGGTTTCCTCTGTCTCGACGTTTTGGGCCTTAGCCATCGCTGCGCACCTCCAGGGCGAAGTCCGGACACGATAGTTCGCAGTTCCCACATTCGACGCAGTCCGCCGGGCGTTCCGGAACGGGAATCGCGCCCGAGCCCTCGCCCTGCATCTCGAAAACGTCCGTCGGGCATTCGTGGACGCAGATCTCGCAGCCTTTACAGAGCGACTCGTTTACTGCTATCGTCACACCGTCCGCGCTGGCGCTGGTGAACGCCGTCGTAGTCGTCCCCATAATTACACGTTCGAAAATTCGGACGACGCGCCCATGTAGGCTTCGTTCCTTCCCAGCGAGAGAAAATGCACCCCTCGATCGAGATAGATGCCGATTCCTCCGTGAAACAAATCCCTTCGATCGCTTCCGTCTGGATCACCCAGTCGGGTCGAACGACAGTGGACGGCCCTCTCGGTACCGCTGGAGATACTCAGCGATCCCGGGCTGGTGGGCCGCACCGACGATCAAGTGGACCACCTTGGCGGCTTCGTGGTGGTGAATGGCGTAGGCAGCCATCCGCTCGTTGCGAGCGTGGGTCAGGACTTCGAGTTCGGGGTCGTGCCGCCGCAGCCACTCCCGTTCGAGGTGTTGGGGCAGGAACGAACGGGCGTAGTATGCCTGGAGATCCGGGAGTCTCGCGGGGTTTTCAGCGGCTCGTAGGCTCCTGGCGAAGGCCTCGTATTCCTCGCGTGTCGCCAATCCCTCATGTGTCATGAAGAAAACGGACGCGACGTCCCCCAGGGCGCTCGCGAACTCGCTTCCATAAAGGTCGCTGCTGGCCTCGAGGAGCGAGAACGTGGCCGCCCGAAACTGGGACGCGAACTCGGTCAGGTCCTCCAGGATGCGATCGACCCCGGCTTCCGGTAACGCCTCGAGTCTGGAATCGACATCCAGTTGCTGGCACTCGGCCATCGCCCATCGGTAATCGTCCATCTCGTAGACGTCCGGGTAATCATCGAAGTACAGCCGGCGGACGCCTTGCTCGCAGTAGACGGTCTCGTCCGCCTCGAGGAACCGTTCGACGTGATCCCGGATCACCCGACGTTCCGCGTCCGTTCCGGCGTGGGTGATCCCATGGATCCAGAACGTCGCGCCGTCGACGAACACGCGAGTTCCGGGCAGGCCCCCAGCGCTTTCGACCGAGGAGGGGATGGTTTCCATCGCCGATGCCCACTGGTCCTTCGCGGCGATGTAGGCCTCGTGTTCGTTGTCAGCCCCTGTGATCCGGACGAGATCAGCCAGGCTGTCCGCCGATCGGATCGTGTTTCGTCGCCGACGGGCGGCTTCTATCGAACTGGGGTCGGTTGAGGGCTCGAACGTCATTTTTCGGTCACCGTTCGGGTGTCGTCTTGGTGGTCGACCCGTGCTTTCTCCTGATTACCGGTGGCTGTCCCTGGAGAGCAGGTGGAACGGACAGGCCAGAGGTCCTACCGATAAATAGGGCCGACGAAATTTAAGCGTGTTCGGGAATGGCGGGGAGAGTACCCAAACGATCGAATGTCCGTCCAGGACCCTTACTCTGCCGCACACCGGTTCGGTCCGAGTTCGAGTTCGGTCGCTGCTTGCTCATCTGGGCGTGCTCGCTTGCCGCGGTTGATCGCGATCACCGTCTCGTAGTTCGGGGGTTTCGCCGGCACGTTCGTCTCGAACCGTTCGACGAAGGCGTTGCGGTCGAGCTTCAGGACGTCGAGTCCACGGCGGAGTGCCCCGACGGTCGTCTCGATCGGGTTACCGGGACGCCCGTCCTCGTATTCGCCCTCGTCGGTCACGGCGGCGTGGCCGGGCAACACTCGAATTCCGTCAGGCAGGCACATGAGCGTCTCATGGAGCGAATCGTAGAGTAGTTCGGCACCAGTTGCTGCGCCCTCGTCTCCGAATTCCAGCTCAGTTCGTCCGACCGAGTTCACGAACAACGTGTCTCCCGTGAGGATCGCTTCGTCGTCGATCAGGTAGCTTACCCCCTCCGTCGTGTGGCCGGGCGTCGGAACCGCCTTAATTTCGACGTCGCCAACCTCAAGGACTTCGTTATGTTCGAACGCCGCGAAGGGATACTCCACATCGCGCTCGGCCGCTCGCTCGCTGAGGAAGTACGGCACGTTCCGGCTGGCTGCGAGGTCACGGCCCCCGGAGAGGTGGTCGGCGTGGACGTGGGTGTCGAGGACGGCCTCGACATCCCATCCACGATCGTCGGCGACGGCCGTGAACTCCTGGATGTATTGGGACGGATCGATCACCGCTGCAACCCCATTCGTGGCGTCGGCGACGACATAGCCGAGACACCCCTTGGCGCGTCGCTGGACCTGCACGATAGCCAACCGATCCGTGTCGGTTTCTATCGGGACCACCTCGTACACCTGGCTCCAGGCCTCCATCCCCCCTTCCACGACGGCAACGTTCTCGTACCCCTGTCCGGCGAGGTCATCGACGAACGCGGTCGAGGATTTTCCCTTCGCGCAGATCGTCAGCAGGCGATCCGCGTCACCGACCAGCGTCTCGAGTTCCTCACGGCGTTCCTCGACCGACCCGTCATCGTCGTACGGGAAGTTCTTTGCCCCTGCGACGTGCCAACTGTCGTAACTCTCCGGGTCACGTGTGTCCAGAAGGACGAACGACTCGTCCCCATCTTGCATCTCGGCCAACCGTTCCGGCGTGACGCTCTTTTCCATAACGTCCGTGACCGTCGTCGTCGAGCGACTTAACACCTGAGCCAATGGGTTGTGGTTCTCCCGGGGAAGTCGACGACTCGGGCTGGTTGCCAGACCACCTGATCACCTCACTGCATCGTTCACCTGCCGCTCTCCACGGCCATCGGAGCGGTTCGCCGTCAGTCGGGCCGAGGTCCGGACGTTTTTGCCACCGGAGTTCGTTTCTCGCCCATGGCAAAACGGTCGGTTCCAACGCGGGCGATCTGGTTCGTCTTCGTCGGATGGTGGGTAACACCGGTCGTGGTCAACCTCGCCTGGGGGCTGAACCTGACGGTCGTCCTCGCACCGCTGGGAATCACGTTGATCAACCTGGTCCCGACCGTCCTCACGCTGGCGGAACCGCGATCGCTGGCGGATGAGAGTGCGGGCAGCGGACAGCAATCGCTTCTCGTGCGGGCCATCTACTTTCTCCTCGTGGGCTGGTGGGCGAGTTTCCTCTGGGCCAACCTGGCCGTGTTGTTCGCGGTGACGATCATCGGTCTGCCGATCGCGATCTGGATGCTCAACCGACTCCCATACGTAACCTCGCTCTACCGGTTCCACGGCTGAGGCTGATCGACCGACTCAGGGGTGAGCCCCCGCTACCGATTCCACGACCGACCTCATTATAAAGAGCAAGGAGAATACCCGCGTCTTTCGGCGCGGGATGAATCCGACAACTCTTTCCACAGTCCACCGTCGATAGCAGGCCGGATATTCTACCACTTCCAAACACTAATATTTATAAATAAAGCAATTATAAGCTATTATACGGACGTTCAGAATGCTGGAAGTCCACCGCACCCATCGAGCGAAAATCCGCAACCACTCACAGGTAGTGGCCTCACTCGACCAGCACGGGTGGTCGGCCAGCAAGCTCTGGAACGTCGCTAACTATCACTCCCGGCAAGTCTGGGAGGAAACGGGCGAGATTCCTGACCACGGCGACCTCAAAGAGGAGTTGAAGACCCACAACACGTACGACGGACTCCACTCACAGTCCAGTTCGTTCGAAAGACGAAGTCTTTCGTGATGCCAAAAATCTCCGATTTTTGAGCACAGCGGGTTCTGGAGGAACTCGCTGAAGCCTTCAACTCGTGGTACTCCTCGGACGACGAGCGGGACAATCCGCCTGGCTATCGCAAACGCACCTACTACGACGACGAGGGGCGGCGCGTCCACGAAGAACACCCACGCAGCACGGTGACATGGAAGCAAAACGGTCTCCGACACGACAGTAAAAACAACCGCGTCAGACCCTCAAAGGGGGCGACTCACAAGGAACACCCCAAAGCGTGGGAATACATCCTCGCAGAATACGAAACTCGCCCCGGCGTCACGATTGAGAACCTGCAACAGGTTCGTGCTGTTTACGACCAGCAGCAAGAGCGATGGGAACTGCACCTCGTCTGTAAAGACGAAATCGAGACACCCACTGCGCCCGGCAACGAAACGGCGGGTATCGACTTCGGTATCAGCAATTTCGCCGCCGTCGCCTACAGTACCGAAGACGCCGACCTGTACCCCGGTAACCGCCTGAAACAAGACGGGTACTACTTCCCGTCTGCCCGGACGCTCGCCCGGGAGCTCAATGTGGGCGTCCTGGGCGTCGAGAAGGACGGCGACGTCGACCCCCTTGAACTCCCGCAGGTGGTTGGAACGCCACCCACGCCGGAGCATAGCGCGATCGCATTTCAGGCCAGCGCGCAGGGCGTCGCGGATCGCTCTTTCGGTCTCAACCACCCGAAGAACTACCTCGCATTTCCCCTCGCCGTGTATCATCCCGAGGAGACTGCGACGATACTGGCGGACAGGGTCGTGGCGGCGACAGACGATGCATGTCGCGGGGCGGCGTTCCTGAACCTGATCGACGAACGCCCGGCCCAGGTTCGGCTGACTCCCTCGGTCGCGAGGTGTTCCGGTTCGCGCCCGACCGCCATGGGTCCGTAGACGCCGCGCTGCGTGCCTTCAAGGACTGGAAACGATCCCGGCGGCGGTTCTGCGAAATCGCTCCCGAGTGGGGCTTGCTTGCTCGCCGGGTCGTGCACGCCTACCCGGCCACGGGATTGCTCGTCGAGGAACTCCAGCATCTCTACGAGGATGGGAAGCCGGAACCCTCGCTCGTCGACCTCGTCGAGTACCTGCACGAACTCCATCCCTCCTTCGCCATCGAACTGTTCGTCCGTGGGACCGACGCGGCGCGGCGACGCGTCCTCTCCCCTGAGGGCGACTTGCGACGTGAGGCGCTCGCCGACGGGAACGTCTATCACGCGCCGACGACCTTCCAGCTAAAAGCCATGCTGTACCACGCTGGTATTCTGACGGAACGCGGGAGCGAACCCAGCAATCTCGATCCGAAGACGGATGTCTGGGCGCTCCGGTATCCAGTGTGAAAAACGACGTTTTCGTAGAACTATCCCATCAAGTTCCCGTCATAGAGCCTACGCGTCGGTCGCGTTGTAGGTCACGCTGACGGTCGCTGTCACCGAGACGGGACCGGAGTTGAAGTTCGTCCCGCCGCCGTCCGCGGCGGCTTCCATCGTCGCTCTTCTGGTGGGAACGTGCACGTCGGTGGTACTCGCCGAAACCACCCCGGAGATTTCGAGGTCGGCGCTCGACGCTATCGTGTCGGCTTGCTGGCGGGCATCCGACATCGCGGTTTCCAGGGCCTCGGTTCGCAGTTCCTGGCGTGTCTCGTCAGAGACCGTGAACCGGACGTCGTCGACGTTCGTCGCGCCGTTGTCGATCCCGACATCGACGATCTCCCCGACACGGTCGACGTCATTGACCTCGATGACGAACTGGTGGCTCGCCCAGTACTCAGTTTCGGGGGCCTCCTCGGACTCCCGGGGCGGTCGTTCACGGCGTTCGCGGAGGTCGAAGTCCGTGGTTCGAATTTGTGACTCCTCGAGGCCAGCGTCGACCAGCGCGTCTTGCATCCGGGAAACGTTTGCAGCGACCCTGTCCCTGGCTGCAGTCGGATCATCAGCAGTGGTTTCGATCGACACGCGGACCACAGCTTTGTCGGGTTGCGTTTCGGTCGACCCAGTGGCCGAAACCTCGACGGTTCGGGTGGGGACGTCGGTCTGTTCACTTGCCGATACCGATGGTTGGGTATCGTCGGCACCCAGGTCTGCGGCCACCACGCCTGCACCGACGAGCGCGACGGCGACGACGAGGGCACCGATCAGGGCGGTTGTCGTTCGTACCATTGCATCCGAGACCAGGGGAACAAGGCAGTAATAGTTCGTGCACGGTGAAATAGTGATTTCACCGACCTGAGTGCGTCCGACAGGTCAACAACGTTTTTTCGACGAACTTCCGGAGGCGTCGGCGGTCTCGTCCTGCCCCTCGCTCCGGACGTCCTCGACCTGGTCAATCCAGTCTTGGAAGTTGATAATTGCATACAGGTCCTCAGGAGGCCGTAACACTCCCGGTTTTCCTGGAAGGTCTGGACGACCTCCCTGGGCCGTCGTTCGCGATAGCCAACCAGCAGCGCCCGTCTGGTTGCTGCCTGGCGATCCCGATGACTTGGAGGTGTTCCCAGAGGCCGTCGGCGTGGCTGTGGCCGACGAATGCGAGTTCAGAGACGGGGGTCGTCGCAAGGTGAAGTACCCCGCGCACGGTGGCGCGGGGCGTCCGTGTTTACTCTGGCACTGCTGAAGCAACGGACTTTAATTGCTGTCAGTCAAGTCGCCAAGTTTTTCGGAGAGCGAGGCCCGGATCCCCGTCGATAGATCGCTGAACAGGGTGCCGTCCAATTTGGAGAGCATCCGATCCACGGCCCACCGGCGGAAGTTCGCCCACGCGGCTATGGAATTTTGGACGGTTGGGATTTCGGGAGGCGCAGCTGGTCGATCGCCGTGGAGACGCTCCCGACGATCCACCGTGACAGTTCCGGACCCGTGGACGGCGTCCAGATCGTGCAGTGCCGCGAGGTGTCGGCCGATCGAACCGGTAAGTCTTCGAACTGCTGGCCTGGTGAACTCAGGGAGGTCAGTTCGGTCGCAATTCGCACCTGACAGGGCCTTTGCGGCGAAAAACCGTGTCGGCAACTCCTGGCACTTGTCGACAACCCTCAGTACTTGGGGGAACCGGCAATGAGGTATGGTTAGCGAGATTCGCGAGGATTCGCGCCTCGATGCCACACGTTGCCGGTTGTTCGTGCGGCGTCGCTTTGAGAACGGACTCTCCTCGTGACCATTCATCACCGACCTCGACTGTGAGATGGGAGACGATGTGGTGCCCCCGGTTGACTGGCGCTGCCGACGCTACCGACCACTCCGTATCGATAGCTGCCACTAAGCTGCCGAGCGTTTCCTGGGGGACTGTTCGTTTGTGTTTCATGGTACCTCAACCGGGGGAATTGTTTGGACCACAATGACTGGGGGCGAGGATTAAGTCCTCCTATATACTACAAATTACTGACATTAATGGTGGGTCTCCCCCGTTTTGAGAGTGCGATGTATCGGGTGGTATATATAGTCCCTCTGAATTTGGGCAAATTTCTTATCCTCCCAGGCCCCCCAACTCATCAATGGGGACGCCCCCCGTTTCCCCCTATTCCCCCGATACCCCCTATTTCCCACCTCAGATCTGGTGCCTCTTCGATCTGGTGTGCGGTCGCGAGCATCCCTCGCATTCGTGACGGGCGTCCCCCTGGCTGGCGGTCACTGTTGTCGGCACTACCCGTTTGCAGTACCGATATGTGATTCTGTAGCGAATGACCTTGAAGAGTGTGAGCAGGGCTGGCGACGACTTTGACGTCGCCGATCAGTCTGCTTTGATCGGTTCTCGGGCCTCAGTCAGGACGTCCTCAAGGCCTTTTTCGACCGGTTCGCCGTAGAGGAGCACGTCGACGGGGAGGGTGGGCGCGCCCCCGATGAGGTTCTCGAGGATGACGAGGCGCTCCCTGGCACGGCTCATCCCGACATAAAAGACCCGTCGTTCGTTGTCGGTCAGGACCGGCACTGGGGAGGTCGTCTTGGTGAACTTCTTGCAACCAGTAACGTCCGTAGGATCGTCGACGGTCGCGGCCATCTGTTCCACCACTTTCTCGGTGAGGTCCGTCGCGACGAACACGTGATCGGCTTCGCGACCCTTTGCTGAGTGGATCGTGCCGACGCGAACCCGGTTCGGGTCCATTTTCGTGTAGTCCCCCTTCGAGAAGTAGGTGGCCAGGCTGTCTTCCTGGAAGCTCGTCACCTTTCGGACCATGTCGGCTGCCGCCGGTGGACTTGGCATGAAGGGAGCGTGTTCCTCAATCACCTCGGGGTCGATTTCGAACTCGGTCAAGTCCTCGATGCCCTTCTCCTCCTGGATGTCGTCGATTGCGTCGAACAGGTCGTCACGTTCGTTGCTCCCGAACGCCGATGCCGCAAGCATGTCCGCCAGCCGCCGGGCCTGGAGGCCGTCGATGGGGTCGCCTTCCTCCAGCGCTTCGACCGCCCGGACGTACTGTGTCAACCGGTCCGTCCACATTCGCTGATCGGTCATCACGGAGAAGGGGATCCCTTCGTCGATGAAGTCGTCGATGAATTGGAACATCTGGTAGCGCGCCCGGAACAGCAGCATAATCGTCCCGTCGTCTTCTTGCACCGTTCCCCGAACGTTGCGGACCAGATCAAGAATCGAGGGGCTTTGCACCGCCTCGACGGTCCCGCCTTCCTTGCGCGGGTTGAGGTCCTTGTCCTGGCGCACGTCGATGTGTCTGATTTCCCGGTTGACGACGTGCAGGATTTCGGAGGGCAATCGGTAAGAATTCGGGAGGACAATGTCATCGTCGACGGGTTCGTCCAGCAGGAGGTTCGGGTCCGCCCCTTGCCAGGAGTAGACCACCTGGTCGTCGTCCCCGGCGATGAGGACGGACTCCATGTGCTGGTGCCACTCCTCGTAGACCGCGTATTGGAGCGTCGTGATGTCCTGGAACTCGTCGATGACCAGGTGGTCGACACGGGGGAGAAGCGAACGCTGCTTGACGCGTTTGAGCATGTCCGCGAACCCGACGATACCCTGTTCGCCTTTGTAGCCCCGCCAGGCGCGGATTGCTTCCGGCACGTCGATGCGGTCGTCGTCGGAGGGCCACGTCGGCGTATATTTGTTGCCTTCCTGGGCGTTTGAATCGATGTCGGGAGGCAGACGCACCTCCTCCTCGTTCCACTGGAAGGGGACGTCATACCAGTCGGCGACGTCACGACGGGTGCGTTGGAGCCACTGGGACGTCGCGATGATCTTGTTGCCCATGGTCGTCGAGCGTGCAGTTCGCCGACCGGCGCCGCTGTACTCGTCCTCGAACTCCAGGCCAAAGTCTTCGCAAAATTCTTGTTTGTCGTCCTCGCCCACGACGTCACCTCTGGAGAGGTTGAGCAGTTCGTAAGCCTTCGCGTGCATCGTGCAGACGTTGCCCTGGAGCGCCCGCGGGTTCATATCGAGTCGTTCGGCCAGGCGTTCGCGAACCTCCTGTGCAGCGGCCCGCGTATAGGAGACGACCAGCACGTCCGAGACGTCGACGTCGTTTTCGAGCATAGTTTCGACGCGGTCGAGAAGGGCCGTCGTTTTCCCACTCCCCGGCCCACCGAACAACCGGGTCACCGTCGGATCGGAGGCAGTCATTATCCCGTTACAGGGTCCCATCACCTATAAGATTCATGGGTTACGACGCTCGGCAGCGTGGAATTTGTCGGTCCGCGCCGTCGCGCGATTGATTTTCGCTGGCACGCGCCGGACCGACAGGAGTAAGGCTAGTTTCGCCCCGATGGGTGGCACCCACCCCTGATGGTGGAGCTAGTTCGCAGACAGTACCCTAGTTGTTTCGCGGAGATCGTGCCTCCCGAATCTCAGCGCCGTCACGGATTTTGTCCTCACACTCGGGACAGACTCGTGGGTTATCCATACCCCGCGGGGCGAACACACGCGCGTACGCCTCCGTGACGAACGCACCACAGTTTTGACAGTACGGCATTCGTATCTCCGATATAACGTTGGGAAATTATCCGACATAATTCTATCGCTGCCGGGCAATGCTTCGGACCCATAAAAAAGAGGGTATCCCTCAGTCGCTCGGCCGCCACCCGCAGACGCTGCACTCCGTTGCCGAATCCTCGTGGAGGCCACCGCATTCCGGACACTGCTTCTTGTTATATTCGCGTTCCCATTGTACAGTTTCCGTGTGATGGCCGCGTTGGGTCAGGAACTGGTCGAAAACGTCCTTGCCGTCGTCGGGTGCGGACGACATGTGAGATCATAACTCACCCTCGGGCAATAACCGTTGTGGTTGGTCAAACGTTGACAATCTTTGTCATTTGTTACCGTATATAATCTCTGGGGAACTTTCGCAGGCTTCTTCGGCCGGCCGTTGGATCGGACCCGCGTCCTTTTCATCGTCGCCGGTCCAAGACCCGTCGATGAGCGACATGGGTCTCGATTCGACGCAACTCGAACGGTACTCCCGTCACGTCATTATGGAGGGGGTCGGGGCCGACGGGCAGGGTGCCTTACTCGACGCCGCAGTATTGGTGGTTGGGGCTGGCGGACTCGGCTCCCCAGTCATCCAGTACCTCGCAGCCGCCGGCGTTGGCACTATCGGGATCGCGGACGACGACGTCGTCGAACGGTCGAACCTCCAGCGCCAGGTGATCCATCGCGACGCCGATGTGGGTCGATCAAAGGTCGAGAGCGCGGCTGAATTCGTAAACGGGTTGAACCCGGACGTGGACGTCCGAACCCACGAGACGCGCATAACAGGAGCGAACGTGGAGGAACTGATCGCCCAGTACGACTTCGTCGTCGACGGCAGCGACAATTTCCCCACTCGTTTCCTCATCAACGATGCGTGCACACTGACTGGGACGCCCTTTGCCCACGGCGCTGTCTACAAGTTCGAAGGACAGGTGACGACCTTCGACGGGGGCGAAGACGGTCCCTGCTACCGGTGTCTCTTCCCCGAAGCTCCCGAGGAGGGGACGGTCCCGAGTTGCGCCGAAACCGGGATCCTTGGATCGCTCCCGGGGACGGTCGGCGCCATCGAGGCGACCGAGACCCTGAAGTCACTCATAGACGTGGGCGAGCGCTTATCGGGCCGCTTGCTCCTCTTCGACTCGATGGACATGAGCTTTGAGGAAGTGCCCATTCGGCAAAACCCTGACTGTCCCGTCTGTGGTGACGATCCAGCCATCGAGTCGGTGGCCGAGGTGGAGTACTCGGGTCGCTGTGCGCTGGAGGACTGACCACACGGAACCGTCGCTTAAGCGACCGGAATCACTGGATTTCCAGCCGTTCTTCCTCGAAGTCAGTCCCCGTCCACCGCCATGAGCCGAGGTCCGGGTCGTCCCGTCGGTCGACTATTAGGTACGAGTACTCCTCCCATGTCGCCTGAGCCTCGTCGGTCGGACTCGGTCGCTGTGGACCGGTCGGGTGCGAGTGATAGAAACCGACCACTTCCGTCCCTGCCGATTCGATCGTTTCGACGGTCTCGAACAGTTGCTCGGGATCGATTTCGTAGGTGACACGCGGGGAGGAAGCGACGTTCGGTGTGGGATAGGTGGTCTCGACGCGACTCAACGTCCGGCCGTACGTTCCGGCCAGGACGCCACAGGCCTCGTGTGGGGCTTCTTCTCTGGCGTGAGTAAGGATCGCGTCCCGGGCATCTCGGGAGAGGACGATCACTGGGGCCACCTCATCGATTTGTCTCGGGGTCATGGGATATCAGTTTGGCGCGACGAGATCGGTACATCTGCAGTGCCTATTACCTGAAGCGCCCTAACTAGCGAGTCGTTACATAGCCGGGCCGAAACTGAATCGATGTTTTCAACGGGAGTCACGTGTATTCCGCGACCATGTCGCGAAATTCGTGGCGCTCGGGCAACCCGGCATATCGGTGGACGAGTTCCCCGTCGCGGTAGAACAGGAGCGTCGGGAGGGTCGAGACGTCGAACGTCTCCGGGAGGTTCTTGTGGGCTTCGGTGTCGATGGTCGCGATGGCCGCCTCGGTGCCGTCCTCGATCTCTTCCAGAAACGCCTCCATCGCCACGCAGGGGCCACACCAGTCGGCGTGAAAGTCCACGATGACCGCGTCCTCGGCGGCAACGAGGGATTCGAGGTCACCTTCGGCGGCGATATTGTGGAATTCACCCATATCTGTAGATTGGTGTCCAGGGGTAAAACCTTGATTGCCGCGACCCCGGCCTATCGGCGGCCAGCATGCTCATGGCCCCGAACACACCTTTTCCATCCAGACCGTCTTCATTTTGACGCCCTCGGCCGGTACGTGGGGTCGACACGCGACCGTCTCGTACCCGTTGGACTCGTAGAA
>JBKEGM010000017.1:0-18671 GCA_046710005.1 Natrialbaceae archaeon | reverse complement strand
ATGAGAAAAGCATTCTCGAAAAACCCGGCTCGCGTCATCCCGGCGCTCGGTCCCGACGGCTGAACCTAGTCCCGCCAGTCAAAGGTGTGCGCTGCACGATCGTCACGCGCAGAAAGGCCCCTGGGATTCCGCGTCGAGGTCCGATCGCGCGCTCGTGCAGTTAATCCGCCCTTCGTCCCGCCCGCCATCCCTCGAAGGACCTGGCGGCCCTCTTCAAACCACGAGGTTGGCGTGTCATCCCCCCGAAGCACCTCCTTGCCAACAGTATACCCGTCAGAGACAGCATGGGTAACCACCCGTCTGAAAACGGTTGGTCTAACACCGTAGTTCTTGAAGAGGCGATAGGTGAGCGACCGGTATTTCCAGCCCCAGTCCTCTTCCTGGTCACCGCCATCGGTCTGCATCTCGCTTTTGACGCTCATCCCACCGCGCCAATCCACGTCGAATTCGTTCCCGGCAAGGCGGTGGGCCGCGTCCCGACCCCCGCCCACCTCGAGCGACTCGTCGAATCCGTCGATTGCTGATACTGCCGCCCGACTCATCGCGACGTTATCCGGATTGAAAAACGACACTCCGCGACCCGCAATCTGTCTGGTTTCCGGGCTTTCCGTGGTCATGCCCGTTCGAAGCGGCCGATGTGTCGGCCCAGTGACGACTGAGGCACCGTTCTCCAGCGCGTCCTCCAGTGCGCTCATCCACGAGGATTCCACGGCCTGGTGGTAGCTCACCAGCGCGATCACATCGCCTGTCGTCGCGGCAAGACCGGCATTGCGAGCCACGTTGACGTTCCGGTCCGTCACCTCGACGAGGACGTCCAGGTCGTCGCGCTCGCGAACCATCCCCGTCGTCCCGTCGGCAGACGGGCCGTTCGTGACCACCACCTCGGCGTCGGGGACGAACGCGGAAAGTGCGTCGAGGCAGTCGCCCAATTGCTCTCGACCGTTGAGCGTTGGCACGACTACCGAAAGTTCCATACAATGCTTAGCCCGGGAGCGCTTAAAAGGTCAGTGGAACCACGGTCGTTAATTGCATCCTCACTCGCGTACCCCTGTGTTCCAATAGGATACTGACGCCGTTCGGTGCCCGCCCGGGAAGTCTCCGATGGTCGTATCGATATCGCGAAACGCCCTGGCGAGGCCGTCCGGAATCTTTCGATAAAAGCCGTATGGGAGGACGAAATCGTGTTGCACACCTGCAAGTTCGAGGTCCGCCTTTTCGAGCAGGGAGATCACCTCCTGACGCGAATACAGTCGAGACCCCATGGGCAGCAACCAGTTGTACATGCTCCGAGTCGAGAAGCGATTGAAGGTATCGAAGACCACCTGTCCCTTCGACACGCGACGCATCTCGCTAAGGAACGCTGCCGGCGTATCGGCAAGGTGGAAAAACCGCATCGCCATCACCGCGTCGAAGTGATCGTCCGGAAACGGTAACCGGGCCGCGTCGCCGCGCATGATTTCGAGCCGGTCACCCACGTCAGCCGCGCGGGCGTTTTCCCGTCCCTGCCGGAGCATTGCCTCGGAGATATCGAGACCGACGACGTCCGCGCCCCGCTCCAACAGCATGACGGTGAACCGGCCGGTGCCACAGGCCACCTCGAGGATTTGTTTGTCCTCGACGGGGGCGAGGGCATCGAGCACCGCCCGCTTCTCCCGACGATCGATGAGTCTACCGCCGCGGGAGAACCGCTTTTCTTCGTAGTTCTCGGCCACCTCGTCGGCCTGATACCACTCCTGCCCCTTCACGGTACCAAGGTACGGGCACCGTGCAATAAAACAATACTGAAGTTCGGTCGTCAGACGGGAGCCGAAAGGGCCCTCCAGTCACGGTGACAAACCGGCATCGGAAGCACTGTCTCGATTATGCATTGGAGAATATTCCACCGTTGCCTACCTTTCTGAGCAAAACAGGAGTCTCTCCGACGAAATGGCCCCACTTCGTCTGGGAATGTATTCGTTCCCCCGGAAAGCTACCGGTGACCCAGCAAATGGTGGGAAGATCCGACATTGTTCCCTGTTAACAAATTACTCGATAATGAGAACCCACGACGCATTTATGTATCATTTATAAGGGTCCAGGTTTCAAAGTTCCAATTTGCGGGACTGCTCCCGGCGCACCGATTGCACGCGACGATGCACGGGACTTCCAGGTCAACGACTGATTGGTTGCCAGTGCTGGGACCCTTTCAACATCCGTAACCGTGGATGCGACCACGGAGAAATTCCAGTGAGTATTCAGCCTGCAGTCTTTGCAATAACGCCGGAAGAAAGAACCATTCCGGGGGACCCCGGGACGGACTCAATCGATACGGTCGATTTCTTCTTCCTCGGTTTCCGACGAACTGCGGGTACGGAGAGCAATGAAGGCGATTGCAACGATGGCGATGACGGCGATAAGCTTTGTTCGCTTCATGTTTCCATAATTAGCGCCCCCGATAGATAAAGGTATAGTTGGGTTGTCTCGACCGTCTCCAGGACCAACGGGCCTTGTAGTCAAGAACTCGAACGGTCGACCGTTCGCTGTCACCCACTCGTGACGACTCGATCCGGGCGAATCCTCATCACGACCCGTGGACCGGATTCGTCCTCGAGGTTCGGATACTCCTGCCCCATATACCGGTGGGCGAGTTCGTTGATGTGATCGACCGCACCCTCCTGAGTGACGGTTTCGACCTCGCCACGAACGGAGACGTATCGATAGGGGTCGTCCGGGTCGATGATCGAGAGGCCGACCTTGGATTGGCGCTGCACGTTTCGTTCCTTTTGCCGGCCTTGCATCGTGTTGACGAGAACCCGGTCGTCAGTCTCGTCGTAGTCCACCCAGACTGGCGTTACCTGGGGCGTCCCGTCCGGCATGACGGTCGCGAAGTGGGCGAACGACTTCTGCTCAAACAAGTCGAGAAACGAGTCCTGAATGTGCTCCATGGGAATCAATCGGGGGGAGCAGAGAAAACTCCTGCCCCTAGATTGGCCTAATATACCTTATATTCAGCAAAGAATATGGTCATACATATAGCCAAGTTTTACCCGACTGTTCCCCCGAAACGATATTATGTCATCGATAACGGCAGGCGAAACACCGTCGGGTGACGAAGGAACTCTTACGGACGCGGAATACCGAGAGGAACTTCGAGAGCTCCCGCCAAGCGCCAAACTCGTTGCGAAGGTACTCGAGATCGAGTCACCGCTTTCCCAGGGTCAAGTCGCCGAGGAATCCCTGCTTCCTGACCGGACCGTTCGCTATGCTCTCAACCGACTGGAAGACAAAGAGCTCGTCAACTCCCGGTACAGCTTTCAGGACGCTCGCAAACAAGTGTATTATCTCACAACCGGAAACTGAGCAGCGGTACCCGGGCGGACACGTTTTTCTTCATCGGCTTCGAGGGTGTGATCGTGACCGAACCGCCAGTGACTCGGCTCCCCGTTGAAACCAAGACCCGAGCCTCCGTCGGGCAGACGAACGCCTATCTGGTCGGCGATGCCCCAGCTGCGCTAATCGACCCGGCTGGGAGGACCAAGACGCTCGACGCCGAGGTCGCGACCCGCGAAATCGAGCACGTCCTCGTAACCCACGCCCATCCCGATCACGTCGGGGCAGTCACGGAGTATGCGGCCGAAACCGGGGCGACCGTCTGGGCCCGAACCGGCTACGCCGATCGGTTCATAAGGACCACCGGTCGCCAGCCCGACCGGACACTCCACGAAGGGGCCCGGGTTCCCGTGGCCGGTGGTCTCCGGGTGCTCGATGTCCCGGGCCACGCTCCCGATCACGTGGCGTTCGTTCTGGGAGACGTAATCGTTTCTGGCGACCTGGCTCTCGCCGAAGGAAGCGTCGTCGTGGACGTCGACGAGGGAGATATGCGAGCCTATCTAACGGCACTCCGCCGATTGCTCGCGATTGATCCAGACCGCCTCTATCCAGGCCATGGACCGGTCGTCGAGGACCCCCGGAACCGTCTCTCGTGGCTGATCGACCATCGCCTGGACCGAGAAGCGCAGGTCCTCTCGGCCGTGCAGGACGGGGCTAAAACCGTGGACGCAATCGTCGGCAAAGCCTACGACAAGGACCTCGAAGGTGTCAGGGACCTGGCCGCGCGGACTGTCCTGGCCCATCTCGAAAAACTGGCCATCGAAGGTCGGATCGTCTGGGACGGGGACCGGGTGACCCCAAACTAACCCACGTCGCCAAAGGGGTCATCCAGGAAAGAACGGGCTTTTCACCCACCGCTCCCGACGGCCGGTATGAAATCCCTCGAAGCCGAACTCGAACGAGCCCGTGGTCTCGACGTCGAGGGCCTCGCTGACGCCATCGAATCGATTGGCTTCGAGTGCACCCGTTGTGGCGGGTGCTGTACCGGCGAAACCTGTGCCGACGGGGAGGAACCCCATACCGCCACGGTATTCCCCGATGAAGTTCGGGTCCTCCAGGCGGCGACCGACGGCGAGTGGCGGGATGTCGCCCGATCGATGCCCTACGGCCTCAGGGAGGGCGAGGACGGCTTGGAGGGCGAAACCTTCGAGTGGGCGCTCCAGGTCGACGACTGTGGTGACTGCACGTTCTATGACGAGGACTCCGGCGGGACCGGCGTCTGTCGGGTCCACAACCGTCGCCCGCTCATCTGCCGGACCTACCCGTTTAGCGTTGCGATGGGGGGAACCAGCCAGCCGATGGGCGAAGCCGTCGACGAAGAAGGAATCGTCCGCGCCCACGAATGCGAGGGCCTCGGCAGTGAGATCGAACGCGAGGACGCGTTCGAACTCGCCAAGACGCTGAAAGTGCGGGCGGTCCGAGAACTCGAGGAGGCGATCGCCGTGCGCGAGGCGTACGAACCAACCGACCCCGACCCGGGCGAAGTGATCGTGCACGACTCCGAAGGCGCCAAGCGAGCGGACGGGACGCCGCTCGACGACCCTCTATAATTCCCTGACAGAGGCGGTACAACTTTAAGCCATCCGGCCGACAACTTTGGTGGAGGTTTGACTGTGGAGATCTCTGATAAGCTCCTGTGTCTGTTCAGTGCGGAGGTAACGGACGAAGGCGACCGCTACGTCATCGAAGTGCCGCGTCGAGAGGTCGAGGCTGGTAGCATCGACCCAATGGAGAATTACCGTGTCGCACTCATCTCCCGCGAGGAGCACGAACCCGAAACGGAAACAACCGAACCGACCCAGCCGACGGGTGAACCACAACCGCCGGTCGACATCGGCGAGACCCGCTACGTCGAGATCGAGGACATCGGCAAACAGGGCGACGGCATCGCCCGCGTCGAGCGGGGCTATGTGATCATTGTTCCCGGCGCCGACGTCGGCGAACGGGTCAAGGTCGAGATTACCGAAGTCAAGTCCAACTTCGCGGTGGGCGAGACCATCGAAGAAGACTTCGAGTAAACCGTCTCCGGAGGCCGGTTTTCGTTCTCAAAAGATTGCTGTATTTACGGCGGCTACTGGCTGTGCTGTTAGTTCGCTCTCCCGAGCGCCCCGACCGTTGCGAAGGCATCGAGGTCGGCGTCGAATTCGACCTCGACCGCGACCTCCTCGATCGATTCGTAAGGACGGCCCACCACCACATCGCCAGCAGTCGATTGACCAATCCCGGGGATCGCCTGAAGTTCGTCCATTGAGGCCGCATTGATATCCAGGGGGTACGGCACCCCCGTCACCGACCGATACCCGTGGTCGGTGATGGCCACGTCAATCGTCCGACCGAGGTCGCGTTCGCCTGGAACGCCGACGAGGAGCGGGTACGTTCCCAGCTGGCGGCCAAAGGTCGTCCCCGCCTCGTGGTACTCGAGGTGGACGTCCTCGAGTATGGTTCCGGGGGGGGCCAACCGCTTGAGCATCGGGTTGTCGATCTCCTCGCGCACCTCCTGTTTGTATTCCTTGAACTGTTTCTTGTGGTCCTGGGCGATGTCGGCGCCCGCCTCGGCCATCTCGGTACCCTCGAAAGCCATGACCTGGCGAATGTTGATCCGCCGGAGCAGGAGGCCGGCGTCGTACACCCGGTCGAGGAATCGCCGGTTGTGTTCGAAGGTTTCCTCGCGCTCGCCCTCGAGGCCATGAACGAGGTTGATACCGGGAAGAAGCTTCGGGAGTCGCCGGCCTCCGTCGTCCCCAGTCGACGGTCCCGTTCCCGGCTCCTCCCCGGGGCGCCAGCCGCCCTCCTCGTTCAGGGTCCGCACCGCTTCGAAGCACTCGTCGGCCGAGACGAGCAGGTTGTTCTGCTCTTGAACGACCGGGTCGGCGGATTCGAGGCCGAACGCCGCCACGTCACCCGGCGTATTGTGCTCGGCGATGATCCTGATCGCCTCGCGGGAACGTTCGGGCCACTCGACGATCGTCCCGGGGTTCATGTTGTCGAGATGCAGCGTCTCGAGGTCGGGTGCGACGGTGCGGATTCCGGCGTACAGAGTTCGGAGCGCGTCCGGATTCGGTCGCTCGCCGTCGCCTCCGTACGCGAGGATGTCGGCCTGCCGACCCAGCCGGAAGTGGCGGACGCCCCGATCGTACAGCGCCTTGACCTCAGCGATTACCGACTCGGGCGAACGAAAAGCGGGATCGCCGTACATCGGTTCAGTGCAAAAGGAACACCGGTACGGACAGCCCCGCGAGGTCTCCATTTCGGCGATCAGGTAGTCCGAGTGGTTCGGGTGCGATTCGACGACGAACGCGCCCTTCCGCGCCCACCGGTCGAGTTCAGCGTTGTCGCGGTACCGATCGTCGAACCCGTCGAGCCCGTTCTCGACGAGGTCGAAGACTGCCGCCTCCACGTCGGCCATCGCCAGGTGGTCGAAGTCCAAGTCGTCCCGGGTCGTTTCTGTCGCGCCCTCGTTGGCCTTGCCAACCCCAAAGCGCACGGGACCGCCCATCACGCTTGTCCCGTCGGCCGTCCATGCCAGTTCGCGAACCTCCTCGGGTTCGGCAGGCGTCCCCCCGACGTACTTGCCTGGGACCGTCATCCCACCGACGTAGACGAGAAGGTCGGCGTCGGCGACGTCGCGCCACCGGCCCCGTTCTTCCCGGAGTTCGTCGATAGTGTAGAAGGTGATCCGCTCTGGAGGGACACCGGCATCCACGAGCGCCCCGGCGGCGAATCGCGGATAGGTCGATACGTACGGTGGCACCCCGAAGTGCGCGGGTTCGTCGACGTATCCGTCGACGATCGTCACGTTCAGGCGCTCGGGGTCGATCATACCGTCAGTATCGCCCGGAGGCGTAAAACCGTCCCGAACGCATGAAACCCGGTATTGCGGTGCCTCTCTGCGCCCGAGGATAGTGCCAGCAATTCGCCCCGAAAAGCGTTTCCCGATATCGACCATACCTGTACATATGTCCATCGATGATATCGGGGGTCATCTCTCGCCTGTTGCCCTGTTGGGTTCGTATCGCAGTCGAATCGATTCAAACGGGAGGCGGAACCACCAATGAAGCTTTCCAGCGTGAGCAAAGTTGGACGCGCCGTTACTGACGCCGTGCTCAAGCGGGTCGGCCGCACGCGAGCCCGGATGCAGGAGAAACGGCCCCTGCCCGTCGACGTGTTGGAAAGCGATGAATCTTATCTCGTCGTGTTCGACGCGCCGGGCACCAGTGCGAGTGACGTCCAGGTCAGGTACGTCGACGACGAGGTTCGCGTCCGTATCGATCGTTTCCGGGATTTCTACGACGGGTTCGAGATGGTGATCCCCGGGCGGGGCCTGGCTCTCGACGGCCGGGTGTCCGTGCCAGACGGCGGCAACGTCAACCCCGACGCGGCAAGGGCGACACTCACAGATCGCGGAACGCTCGAAATTGAGGTCCCGAAAGTCGACGGATAATCGGGATACGGGGGAGTCGATGCGTGAGGAAGGAGTGAACAACAAACGCGGAAACGAAAGCGATAAAGACGTTTAAATCGAAAACGGAGCTCCCCCTACTCCGTCTCTATCGACATTCCCTCGACGATTTCGAAGTCCTCGTCGCCGGCGAACCGGGTCGGGTCGTAGGGGTCGATACCATCGCCGTCGAGGATTTCCAGTGCGACGCGCTCCGCGATGGCTGGCGCGCGCATGAACCCGTGGCCCTGGAACCCAGTCGCGATGAACAAGCCATCTTCGAGTTCGCCAACCAGGGGGTCACCGTCCGGCGTGGCAGTACAGAGGCCGGCCCACGCCTCGCGTGCTTCCGGCGTTCCATCGACGGTCGACAGTCGCTTGCTGACCCGCTTCGCGAGATTCTCTCCGAATCCCTCGTCAGCGTCACGGTCGTAGTCATCGGGGTCGGCCGCCACGGTTTCGGTACCGTCACCCGCCAAAATCCCGGTAGAATGGGGTCGAAGGTAGAATCCACCACTGGCGTCGTGGACCATTGGCCCGACGTAGGCCGCTTCGACTGTCGTCGCCTGGACGCGATAGGGCTTCATTGCGATCGAAAGGCCCGCGTCGGCCAGAAGGGCCTTTGTGTGAGCCCCCGCCGCCACGAGAACGGCGTCGTACTCGGGACGGTCGTCGCCGGCATCCGGTTCGACGCGGAGGGGATCAGTCCCGACGGTGACCGCCTGTCCCGTCCGAAGGTCCGCACCCTGCTGTTTGGCGAGGACCGACAGCAGGCGGGCGTACCTCCCGGGGTCAGTGTACCCCGAAGCCCCGGCGACTGCCGCGACAGCCACATCATCAGCATGAATCGAGGGGAACCGTTCAGCGAGCTCCGCGGCCCCCATCTCCAGGACGACCGTGCCTCGATCCTGCATCCGTTCGACTCGCTCGCGAAGGCTCCGTTCCCGTTCCTCGTCCCCCTCGCGAACGAGGCTGACGAATGCCGACTCGTTGAACTGGAACTCACCGTTGTCGTGGAAGGTCCGGAACCGTTCGATAGCATGGCTTGCGATCTCGGCGTCCAGGTGGTCGGCGAAGGCATCGTAACAGACACCCGCCGCACGACCGGTAGCGCCCGAGGCTACTTGTCCGCGGTCGTAGAGGGTGACCTCGGCGTCCCGCAACGCGAGGTCGAACGCGGCGGTCGCACCGACGGCGCCCGCCCCGACAACGGCAACCCGTTTCGTCATCGGTGGTCCGCCGGCAGGAGGTCCTCGAAGTGCTGGTCTCCCAGCCAGTCGACCAGCGCAGCCAGTTCTTCCTCGGCTTTCTCGAAGAGTTTGTCGCCAGCCTCGTGGGTTGCCAGTGTCGGTTCGCCGACAGCCCCGCTGTCACTGAAGTCCACCGTGTCGAACCCGACGTTTGCGCCGTGGACAGACTCCCCCCACGAGTCACTCGCGTCCGCTTCGGCGTCGACCATCGCACGTTCGCGGACGAGATGATCCGCGATTCGAAGCATCATGCTCGCCTCCATCTGGTCCGCGTGACCGATGCCGGCGTCACCGAACAGTTCCTCGTCCAGTCCGCCGAGACTCTCCCACCAGTTCCACGGGGCTGCAAAGGCGGTCTCGTCCTGCCGCAGCGTCCGGGCCGCGCGCCGGAGCGCGCCGCTGTTCCCGCCGTGACCGTTCACCACGACGGCTTTCTTGACGTCGTGGTGGGCCATGCTCCCGATCACATCCCGGACGTAATCCTCGAACGTCTCGGGATCTGTCCACAGGGTCCCATGAAACTGCCGGTGATGTTCGCTGACGCCGACGGGAATCGTCGGCAGAACGACCACATCGTCTCGATCGCGACAGGTGGCCGCCAGCGCCTCTGCAGCCATGAAGTCGGTGCCCAGCGGGAGCGCAGGCCCGTGTTGTTCAACGCTGCCGGTCGGGACCACCGCCACCTCGACGTCCTCCAAGACATCGCGGGCGTTCGACGTCGTGTGCTCTGCGAGGAATACCATGCTCGGTGTTCCGACGTGGCCGTACTTACCGGTACGGGTCTCGGAACGGACCCTGGGAATCCCCCGCCCGATTCGATCGAAAATTATCCCAGCAATGCCTCAATCCCCTGGGCGGGATACCCGACGACCGCCGTGGCGCCTGCCTCGCGAAGCGTCGAAACGCGCTCCTTTACCGTTTCGACGTCGCCGACGAGCGCATAGTCCTCCACTGCTTCAGTAAGTACTTCCCGGGCACGACCTTCAGACTCGGCATCCGCCCTGCCTCCGTCGGGCATAGCCCGCCGGACGGCCCCCCGTCGAGCGACGTAATCGCCGATGGCATCGAGTACTTCGTCCCTCTCATCCGAGAAAACGGTGGGAGCGTAGACAGCGAGGTCCCCGGCGAACCCGGCAGCCTGAAGGGCGTGCAAGGTTCGATCGGTGTCTCTGGAGAGGAGTTCGTACTGCGTCGCCCCGGTGGCCAACGCCAGGCGTTCGATACCCTCGGTACCGACCCACGCGTCGGGGTCGCGGTCGACGGCGGCACCGAGTCGAGGCGCGATGGCCCGATCGACCGCCGCCTCCGTAAGATAGGCTGGATGGCCGCCGACGAAGACTCGATGGACCTCGTCGGGGATCCAGTCCCATAGCGAGTCGTCGCCGAGGGGATCGAACCCGTCGGCCCGGACTGGTATCGTCAGTCGGACGGTCTTCTTCGCTGCCAGGTCCTGCAGGAGCGACCGGTTGGGCAGATGTTCGCGACCCTCGAAGTCGATCGCAACGATTCCGACCGGGAGCTCGGCGGCCCTCGCGAGATCATGTTCGGTGGGTTTCAGTGCGACTGCGTCGATAGCAGCGCGCTCGACGGCACTACAGCTATCCGCCATCGGAACACACCCCTACGACGGTCTCCAGAATACTTCGACTACTGTGCTGCCGGAACGCGATCCATCGTCTGTGCGACCATATACCGGGATTTCAGGAATGAAAGCTACAAAAAGGTACCGATGGGCCCCGACGGTCGTCCTCAGCCGCCCCCGCCATCGGGTCGCGCTGGCGGAACGATCCATTCGGCCGTCACTTCGAGAAATTGCACGAGAATCCGGCCCGTCGCCCCCCAGACGGTGTATCCGTCGACGTGGAAGTAGTGGATGGTAACCTCGTCGTAGTGAGGGTGGTCCCTGCACTCGAACTCGTAGTTGTCGGGGTCCATCAACCCCTCCAGGGGGAGGACGATGATCTCCGCTACTTCGTCGTCATTGAGATCGTAATCGCGGTCCGGGATGCGACCAACGAAGGGGGTAACCGCGTACTCGGTGATCGTCCGGATGTCGTCGAGTTGTCCCACGATTTCGACCTCCCCGGCCCTCAGTCCGATTTCCTCGTTGCCTTCTCGGAGGGCCGTCCCTCGGAGCCCATCGTCCTCGGGTTCCTGACCCCCGCCCGGAAAACTCATCTGGCCCGGATGTTCCTCGAGATGATCGGACCGCTTCGTGAACAGGAGCCCCGGGCCCCCCCGGCCTTCCACGACTGGGATAAGCACCGCTGCGTCACGCAGTTCGTCCGTGATCTCCCGGGGCGTATGGTTCGCCACGCGACTGAGATCCATCCTCACGACCGCGTACGTGTTCCTCCGTTTTAGGTTCCCCCGTTCGCTGACTGTCTCTCCCGGGTTATCCCCTTGCGTCGTCAAGCCGATCGCGAACCGAAGATACGTCCACAGGCGCCCAGGCCTCGATCTCGTAACTCAGATCAACTAATGCACCCATTCGATCTTCATCGCCCTCATTCACGGCTCGAGCGGCCTCCGCCCGAAAACGTTGCACCGCCGCGCGTCCCAGCGCTTCGCGGTCGATCGATCGCCGGGCGAGGTCGAGGATCTGGGGAAGGTCTTCGGCTGGCTCGGGGACGGTCGGAAACGCCGCCGGCCCCGGAAAGTACCACGTCTTCCCGTCGTCGCGCTCGATCTCGACGACGACGAATTCCTCCACGGCCGCAGTCAACAGGTCCGTTCCCGGGACGTCCTCAGGATCCCCGGCCCTGAAGGCCATTTCTTCCAGCGCTCGATCGAGTTCGTCACTGGTCAATCCCCCAAAAAGATCGAGAACGCCAGCGAGATCGTCCTGGTCCAGGTCCATGGGTATCGATGCGTCCCACCGGGAAATCAGCGTTCCGCAACCGATCGGACCGCCTCGGTCGAGGCGTCCCGGACTGCTGCTGGGTCCAACGAAACGTCCCTCCACGCCGGGAGTCGGTGATCCGGCTCCGGGGGGCGAATCGCTTCGGCGTATGACGCTATCTGATCCAATTCGTGGCCACGGTCGTATTCGAGTGCATTGAATGCCGCGTCCGCCTCGTATCGATCGATCATTTCCTCAGCCACGTCGAGATACCTGGTCCGGAGTGTTTCATAGTTTGGCGTCACAGTTTCGTCCTCTATTGCCCGAAACAGGGCTTCAGCGACGGGTCGGCTCATGTCGGTGAGACCGCTCGCCCCCGACACGGACCGGTGTTCGTGTTCGTGAAACCCGAGATCGACCTGGGCGGTCCCCTCGAAACCGACGGCGTCGAAAACGTCGCCCAGAAGGCCCACTTCCAGCCCCCATGTTCGCTGTGCACGCACCGATTTGGCGAGGTCTGCTGTCATCGCGAACTCTCCGGAAAGGGCATACCGGAACGCAGACATATAGTCGACGATCGCCGCGTCGTTGGTTTGCGCCAGAGCCCTGACGAGGGGAACGTACAACAGTCGAAACAGGCGACCGTAGAGGCGTCGGTTCTCCACGCGAGCGTAATACCCTTTGACGAACTCGTAGTCGCTCTCGAGGGGTGCCAAGAGACGTGGGACCTGGCTCCCGGAGTAGGACCGTTCGTCAGCGTCGTGCACCACCAGATACTCCGCGTCGGCCGCTGCCAATCCGAGCGCGAGCCAGACGTCCCGGCCTTTACCGGCCTCGCCTCCGAGACCGTGCTCGTCCAGCAACGAATCGACAGCCGGGGCATTGCACCAGCACAGTTCCAAATCCAGATCGAACCCGTCGAGCCACCGACGGAAGGATTCGACACGCTCCGGTGACGCCCGCAACGGAACGAGCACCCGATCCGGAGCCACCATTTCGAGAGTGGACAGCACACGTTCGGTCGCGAGGGCCGCATACTCGCGCTCGGTCATCGGGACAACCACGGTCGCACGGTCCACTGGCGCTTCCGGAACGGGATCGACGAGGTTGTGGAGGGTCGCAATGCGTTCCTGGACGTAATCCATCGTCATACCAATCGGGCTACAACTCTAAAAACCCAATCCTAATCGAAACCTCAACTGCCACCTGCCGGAAGTCGATCGAACCGATTGAGCACTAATAGCACGAGGAAAATCCCAGCGAGGCCGATCGCCGCGCCCCGGAATATGAAGTCGAAGCCGAAGCCCAGGTTCCGGAGTGATCCCAGGGCCACGCTCCCCGCTGCCGAAACGAGCATCATCGTCGCGCTGTAGATCGCATACGCGCTCGCCCGGTTGTCGTCCGGCAACGACCCGAGCAGGTAGGTGTCCAGAACCGGGAACAGACTGTGAATGACGAAACCGATGACCGCACTGATCAGGGCCACAGCCCAAAGGCTTGACGTCATGGTCAACGCGACCAGCGAAATGACGAACCCCGCCAAAATCGAAAGCATCAACGGTACCTTGGGAACCCGATCCGCGAGACGTCCAGTGAACCAGAAGGCAGGCACACCGGACGCGAATACCACGGTCAACAACGTATTGGCGACTGAATTACTCACCGTTTTCGTTGCAACGAGATACGTCACGTAGAAGTTGAAGACGCCATTCCAGACGAAGCCAGTTGCGCCGAGAATCCCGACGCCACTAAGGATGATCGGCCACTGGCGACGAAGGGCAACTAGGAGGTTTCGATCAGATTCACCCGCTGAGGGCATCGTTGTCCCCCTGGCGACCAGGTACATAGTCGCCGTCGCGAGGGCTGCAGCGAACGCAATCAGCCAGAAGACCTGTCGCCAGCCCGAAACGGCCAGGACGACCGTGACGAACCCCGGGGCCAGGACCGCAGCAATCTGACTCGCGGTGCCGTGGACTCCGATGACCCGTCCGATCCGGTCCGGATAAAGTTCGCTGATCAACGGGTTGGCGGCAATGAAATACGCACCACTGGCAAGTCCCATGAACAGCGCACCGACGTAGAGCATCGGAACGGACCCCGAAAGGGCCGTGAATACCGCCGACCCGGTCAACAGGACTCCGGTTCCCAGGACGACTCGATGGCGCGGGACCTTGGTCAGGAGGTAGCCCGTCGGGAGACGTGGAAGTGCACTCCCCAGCCATGCCAGTGTGGCGATGAGTCCCGCCTCGCCAGCACTCAAGGGGAACGTGGCCCGGAACGGCTCCAACAACGGGGCAAACACGATTCTGGCCATATTGACCAGAAAGACCATCGAGCACAGCGAGGTGAACAGCCGTCGGCGCCGAGGGGCTGAAACCCGATCCGAATCGCTCACGGGAGTGAGTATGAAAAGTGCCCGCTCAAAACTTTCGAATCGAAAGTTGTGCGGGAGGGGGTTTTTTATTATCGCCCCCGTACGAAGGAATATGAAATCGGTCCGGAAAGGCCTCCGGGAGGGCGAGCTCGAACGGGACACCTATGAACGGCTCAGATGTGGCGAATGCGAGGCCGTGCTGGAAACGGTAAACGACCCGGACGAAATCGGAACAATCCGTACCTGTCCGGACTGCGACCGTCAGTGGCAAGAACTGGGCTGATTTTTGACGGCCGGTCCAGAAAGTGGTTCATCAAATCGACCCCAATCCCGATTTTAGCGCTCGCCGGCCATCGCGGCGAAGATTTGATCGGTTAACTCCTCCCTCGAAATACCCTCTGACGGGCCGATCCCTTCCAAGTGATCGACCGATATCTGCCCACCACCCATTCGTGCGTGGCCCCCGCCCTCGCTCATCGAGATATCATCGACGACGTTCTCTATCGTCTGTCCCATATGGACTCGATCGTCCCTCGACCGGCCCGAGAGATGGACCGTTCCATCCGTTTCGCCGTACACGACGACTGCGGTCACCCCCTCCAGGTGCATCAGTTCGTCGGCCGCCTGGGAAATCGCGTCGATGTTATCGATCTCCCCCAAATCGCAGACAGCAAACGACCCACGAACCTCCTTCTCCTGGATTGCCCGGGCCTTGAGCCTGAGCACCGCTTCCGGAACTTGCGGATTCGCGATCCGCTCCAGTTGATCCTGGTCGACCCCCGGATACAAGAACCCGGCCGCCGCGAAATCCATCGGTGTAATGCCCAGAGTGAGTTCCTTGGTGTCCGTCCGAATGCCGTAAACCAGACCAGTCGCGATGTCCGACGGGAGCGAGTCACCGACCGAATTTCCACCACTCGCTTCCGAAGCGTCGACGGGAATTCCTAGTTCTTCAACGTATTCAGCGATGATGGACGCGCAGGCCCCATACTCGGGTCGGACGTCGGTGAATGCCGATCCAGTCCCCTCCCCAGGATGATGGTCAATGACAGCGCACGGGTCGATGCGCTCGGCGCCGGCGAAGCCCCGTGGCTCGTTATGGTCGACGAGGACGACCCGGTCAGCCGCCAGGTCCTCCTTGGACTCGATTCGATCCAGATCGAGGTTCAGGACGGTTCGAAATGCCCGGTTTTCTTGGTGGCGGATCTGCCCCGAGTACTGGACCGTGGCAGTGGTTTCGACGAGTTCGGCAAGGTGCTGAACTGCCATCGCCGTCGCCATCGCGTCAGGGTCGGGATTCGGATGCATCAGGACGCTTACTTCCTCCGCCCCGGCGAGCGCCTGGCGGAACCGAACACCTTTCGGTCGCCGCCAGTGTCGGTACAGCGCCCCGATAACGACAAGAAGAACGATGGTTCCAACGACGACTGTAGCAATAACGACCGGGTCGAGGCCTCCGAATACGTCGTCGGTCCACGTGACGACACTGCTCCTGAGAGACGCCACCACCCTGTCCATGTGTAGGGCGGACTCGGCCGACACCCATGAAGATTGTTATCGTTGACCCGGCTGTTTCGACCGCGGGAGGGAAACAATCTGCTCGAAACGTTACCCTGACTGTTCCGCCTCGAGCGCCTCGCGGTATCCTTCACGAAACGTTGGATACGTCAGTTCGTATCCGTGTGCACGGAGGCGGTCGTTCGCCACCCGCTTGTTCGCCTCGATTCGCCGTCGGGAACCCTTCGGAAGCTCAGTTTCTGCCAGGTACGTCTCGACAGTCACCTGATACGGTGAAACGACGTCTCGGGCGTCGGCCAGCCACTCGGAGAGATCCCATTTCGGAACCGGTTCGTCGTCGACGACATTGAGGACTTCGTTGCGGCCCACATCGTTTTCGAGGAGAAACGCTATCGCCCCGGCTGCATCCTGACGATGAACGAGATTTACGTATCCGTCCGCGACCGGTCCCTCGAGGTATCGGTCGAAGCCCCACCGATCTGGGCCGTAAAGCCCGGCGAAACGAACGACAGTTCCGTCTATTCCCAGGTCAGTTGCCCGGTCCAGTGCGAGCTGTTCCGCCTCGGTGAAGGCAGCTACCTTCTCCGTCGGAGGATTGACCGACGTGGACTCGTCCACCCAGGCACCATCGTGGTCGCCGTACACGCCGGTTGTTGACGTGTAGATGAGTCGGTCCGGTGGCGACTCGCGTTCGGCAAACGCGTCGATGACCGTCTCCAGTCCCCCGACATGAATGGCCCTGGTAGTCTCCACGTTGGACGTTGTTGGACTAACCGCGAACACCAACCAGTCAACGTCAGGAATGTCGGCCAACGAATCCCTGTCGGAAACGTCGCCCCGAACGGCCTGGAATCCCGCGTTTTCGATCGCCTCGAGTCCCGCGTCGGACCGCCGAACGCCGACCACGTCGTGGCCGTTTGCGGCGAGTATCGAGCCCAGTTTGAGCCCGACGTACCCACAACCGAGGATTCCGACGCTCATGGATAGCTCCCGTTCATGATTGCTCCTGTAAAATGGCGTGCTGGAATCTGATGAATTCGTCGAACGTCATCGATTCTTGGCGTTCGATTTTGCGCTGAATCGTCTTCGCGCCGAGGTCGACGTCGAGTCGACGGTCGAGCGCTTCCACGTCCAAAATGGCGTTGCTCATTCCAAGCAACAGATGGTCGCAGGCCAGGTCGACGATGGTCTCGGCGCCCGGCGCTTCCGGGGCAAGCGCCTGGATCGACGCTGCCTCTGCAAGGGTCAAATCCGGCGATGTCCCATCCACCAACGACCCGAGTCGATCGCGCTCGACACGTGTCTCTTCGACTGCTCGCTCGATTCCGATTGCCGCGATCGCAGCCCTGAGGTCGTTCTCGTACTCGGCCCGGAGGTTGCCCACGGACGAGTGGCTCCGGTCCTTTCGATTGTCGTAGAACATGGAGTTCGAATCGAGGATTCGGCGTTAGCCGAAGTGCTCCTCGTAGAGGTCCATCGAATGTTCGATGGCGTCCTTGGCGGCCGCCTTGTCCTCCCAGCCCAGTGTCTCCGTTTCCTTGCCTTCCTCGAGGTTCTTGTAAGTCTCGAAGAATTCGCTGATCTCGTCACGGAGGTGCTGGGGCACGTCCTCGAGGTCATCCATGTGATCGTACCGCGGGTCTTCCACGGGGACAGCGATGACCTTGTCGTCCTGTTCGCCATCGTCGTCCATTTTCATGAGGGCGACCGGTCGAGCCTCGATGACGCAACCGGGGAACGTCTGGTCCTCGACGAGGACAAGAACGTCAAAGGGGTCATCATCGTCGTAGTAGGACTGCGGGATGAACCCGTAGTCCGACGGATAGTGGACGTTGCTATGGAGAACTCGGTCCAGCACGACACCGGGGACGTCTTTGTCGTACTCGTACTTGTTGCGTTCGCCTTTCAGGCACTCGATGACCGCGTAGAACTCTTCTGGCGGGTTGGGACCCGTCTCGAGGTCTTCCCAGAGGTTTACCATGTGATTCGGGGCTGGGACTGGGGTCCGGTTAGTCCTTTCGCATTTCGGTGGGAAATCGTGAAACTTGGTCCCCACAATATTGGTCTCGGACCCCATGCAGAGACCATATTGGGAACGGTAGATCGGTTCAAATCCGAGAAAACCGCACCAAGGAATTTTTCTGTCAGTATTTAATCAGACAAACCGTATGGGAAAATACATCCCGGTTAGGATATTCGAATGGTACCACACAATGGTTCCCAATATATCCCTGAAATTACCGAAAGAATCATTCAATGTGAATCGAAACGGCTTGGAATACTTGGAAATCAACCGAAAGGTGGTTAGGAACTGTTATATAGCTCCGTGACATGTATTTCATTATGTCAGAGGCACAGTCAATTACGGGCAGTTCGGGCATCGCACGCGAACTTACGGCTTTTCAGAAAAACATCCTCGTTATCCTGGCGGAGGAACCGCTGTACGGCCTTGCGATCAAGCGGGAACTCGAGGAATACTACGGGAGCGAGGTCAACCACGGGCGGCTGTACCCCAACCTCGACGACCTCGTCGAGATGGGGCTGGTCGAGAAAAGCGAACTCGACAAGCGAACCAACCAGTACGAACTCACGGAGGACGGATTCGATGCCGTTCTCGACCAGATGGAATGGGAACTTGATAAGATCGTTATCGACGAAAGTCGCAAACGGCAGATCGAATCCCTGATGGAGTAACCGGGCAGTCCATCAATCATCGTACGGGGCGGAAACGAGGGGAATGTTAGTTCCGTAAGGGTGTCTCCACGCCGGTTGTTTCGAACACGTATTCGAGAGACGTCTCGACAACCGACTCCTGTTCCGCTGAGGGCCACGCGTTGCGGGGAAAGTACTCGGTGAGGAATTCATCGATTTCGTCCGCCG
>JBKEGM010000016.1:0-19416 GCA_046710005.1 Natrialbaceae archaeon | reverse complement strand
CACGACCGCCTCTCCGAACTCGGTGATCAACTGGACGCCGTCGGCATCTCCTATACGCTCCACACCCTCGAACACGATCACGCATCCGAAGACCTGCTAACTGAGGACCAACAGGCATTGATCGAAACGGCGATCCAGGAGGGGTATTACGATGTACCACGCTCGTGTACGCTCACCGACCTCGCCGAGGCCGTCGACATCGCCAAGTCGACGTGTAGTGAAAAGCTCCATCGGGCCGAGAGCAAGATCGTTCGGGAATACGCTACAGGGGCAGAAACAGAGGCGGACGAGCACTGGCAACAGGGGATTCTCTCCCTCGATTCGTGCGATTAGTCGCCATTGAGGTGACCTCGGCAGAACGGGAGGCGGGTCGGCCGAAACAGAAAACACGGTCCGACTCACGCGGGCACAATTCGTGGGCGCATGTATCCTTGCAATCGGCCCAGAATCAACGACTGGGTCTCTGAACGTCGTCGACGACGGTCGCGAACCCGACGTTCCGCTTGACGGTTTCGATTTCTACCGTTGGTTCGTCGCCCGGCCGAGCGCCGGGAACGATGACGACATACCCCCGCTCGACCTTTGCGATCCCGTCGCCCTGGTCGCCGACCGTTTCGATGCTCACCTCGCGAACTTCACCTTCCTCGACGGGTGGTTCCGGTGGCTCGTCGCCATCCGTCCCGGTCCCTGGCCTGGATCGCGAACGAGTTCGCTTCTCGTCCGACGTCGCCGAATCGGCCGAATCGAGAAGGGCCACCCGGTAAGTTTCTCCGACAGCAAGGGTTTGGTGTTCGATTTCACTCTCCGGAATTTCCAGAACGTACGTTCCATCGCGTTCGCGGACCCCCGCATTGAACACAGATCGAAGCGATTCAGGAATCTCCACCATTGTGAACTTATCGCGCAGTGGGAGACTTAAGTCCAGCTATTCGGGTTGCAATACGAACCTGGCTCGGCGCCACATACCCCTGTGAAACTTCGACATCGATTCCCTATCCCGACGACTGGCCGCGACCGTCAACTGTATTATTACCCAGAAATAACACCCGAGCATGGATTCAGTCGACACGTACCTCGTTACCCAGGAGACCCTTTCGCCGGATCGAACGACCCGTGAGATCGTCGAGGCGGCGATCGCCGGTGGCGTCGATGTCGTCCAGGTCCGCGAGAAAAACGCCGGCGCACGCGAGCAACTCGAAATCACCCGTGATCTGCGAAGTCTGACCCAAAACGCCGAGGTCCCGCTCATCGTCAACGACCGCGTCGACGTGGCAAAGGCTGCCGACGCCGATGGCGTCCACCTCGGTGACGATGATCTTCCGGTTGCCGAGGCCCGCGAACAACTGGGCGAGGGGGCAATCGTCGGGCGATCAGTATCGACCGTTGCTGGGGCCCGCGAGGCCGAGGCGGCCGGGGCGGACTACCTGGGCGTCGGGGCCGTCTTCGCCACCGATTCGAAGGACGACCTCGAGGACGACGAGTACGATATCGGCCTCGAACCGATCGAGGCCATCAACGAGGCCGTGGATGTTCCGATCGTCGCCATCGGGGGCATTACTCGCGATAACGCCACCGAGGTGGTCCGAGCAGGCGCCGATGGGGTGGCAGTGATCAGTGCGATTACTGCCGCGGACGACCCGGAGGCCGCGACCCGTGACCTCAAAAGCGCTGTTCGCGACGGGAAGAAGACACTGGAGGGTCAGCAATGACGGATCTCGGCGTCGAACTGGCGGACCTGGCGAGGGTCGAGGAAACGTCCCCGCTGGTCAACGCGCTTACGAACGACGTGTCGATCAACGACGTGGCCCAGGTCATACTGCACTGGGGCGGATTACCGGTCATGTCCGACGACGAACGTGAAGTCGGGGACATGGTCGCTGCCGCCCAGTCACTCCTGCTCAATATGGGCACGGTTAGCGAAGATGGGGAATCGACGATGATTACTGCCGGGAACGCTGCCAACGACCTTGGCGTCCCGGTGATCCTCGATCCCGTTGGCGTGGGCGCAACCCCAACCCGGGACCGCGTCGCCGAACGGTTGGCGAGCGAGCTCGACGTCGCAATCATCAACGGGAATCACGGCGAAATTTCAGCCCTGACGGGTGAACAAGCGGAGGTTCGCGGCGTCGAGTCGGTCGGCGAATATGCCGACATCGCCGAGACTGCGATCGCCTGCGCCCAGCAGTACGACACCGTCGTCGTCGCCTCCGGGGAAACTGACGTGGTCGCCACCCCGGAAACCGCCTCCGAGGTGCAAACCGGCCACGAGATGATGGGAACGGTCGTCGGCACCGGCTGTATGCAGGGCGCAACGCTGGCGACGATGGCCGGGGCGCTGGAGGACGTCGAGGAGGCAGCACTGCTGGGAACGGCCGCCTTCGGACTGGCAGGCGAAGCCGCTGCAGCTGGCGAGTTCGGCGATTATCACGGTCCCGCTAGCTATTCAATCGCGTTCCGTGATGCCATTGCGGGCCTCAGCGAGGCCGATACCGATCCGCTTCGAGAGCGTATCGAACGGGTCCTCGAGGTCTGATCCACCGCATAACGCCGTTATCTGAAACCCCGCAGAACGCCTTGGTCTGAAACAGGCCGGAACTACTTGCAATCGAGTGCTCAGTTTCAGGCAGCCAATACGCCAATCGATACGCCACAACCACGACCTCGACAAGCATTTGTCGGTCATCAGCCTAACGTTGGTCATATTCATGGCCGAGTATCCCATCGTGGTACGCGAGATCGGCGGCAGAAACCGCCTGGGAGTCGAGGATGCCGAGGACCTGGAAGCCGACGTCCGAGCAGTCGTTACCGAGGGCTACGAGCAAATCGAGGTCGAGGCGCGTGACGACGGCGAGCGGGTCGGTACGGTGATCGCCTCGGACGACCGAACGGCGATCAAATCGATTCGCTGGGACGGGTAAGGAGGTCCCCAAAAATCGGCCCAACCGGCCGATTGACGCGGAACCGTTAACCCGGTGACCGTTCCAATTCTTCGGACGACGTGAACGGATTCGGGAACGCAATAAACGGCTACTACGACGTCGCGGACCAGTTGTCGAGGTATCTCCGTGAACGAGCAGCGAAAGGATTCGCGGACGAGCGCACGGAAAAAGGGTCGATCGATTCCAGGGCCGAATTCGAACGCCGTAGGGGACGGGTCCGGGACGGGTTCATGTCCGCTATCGGGGGCCTTCCCGACCAGTCGGAGGACCTGACGGTGGACACTCGTTCCACCATCGACCGGGACGCTGTATGCAGCCGTCGTGAATCCCGAAGTGAAAAGAGTCGATTGCCGCGAGATCGGGCCGAGTTTCCACGAAATGGCGACCAGTCGAGACTACCCGTACGACGCCCGCCTGACCGTTTTCGACGTCATCGGTGACTGTGACCTTCCGGACGTTCTCGCTGCACTCAACCATCGGAACGTCACCCTCAATGGAATTTCGACGTAACGCGCCTTTCGGAGGGAGGTCTCCCGAAAGATCGCCTCGGCGAGGGGTTTTAGTCCCTGAATGACAAGACTGGCTATGGGCCATCACACTTTCGACGCGTCTGGGGCCAGCGGTCTCGATGACCCCTCCAGGTTTCGGTATTGCTCTCACGAGGAACTCGTCGCTCCGCTCGACCTCGACGGGGGGGAGGTCGTCGCGGACCTGGGGAGCGGCACGGGCTTTTTCACGACCGAGATCGCGCCGTATGCGGGGGTTGTCCACGCAATCGACGTCCAGCGATCCATGCACGAGTACTTTCTCGCGAAGGACGTCCCCGAAAACGTGGAATTGGAGACCGCAGAAGTCGGCGACCTGCCGTTCCAGGACGACGCCTTCGACGCCGCCTTCTCGACGATGACCTACCACGAGTTCCTGAGCGATGCCGCCCTTGCCGAACTCGCCAGAACGATCGACGCCGGGGGCCGACTCGTCATCGTGGACTGGAGCGCGAACGGAGCGGGGGAGGCCGGGCCGCCGACCGAGGAACGGTTCTCGCTGGCCGAGGCCCGCGAAGCGCTCGAAGGGTCGGGATTCGCCGTGACTGACGGGGCGGAGCGCCCTGAAACGTTTCACCTCGTTGCGACCCGCGTGGACCTATAATCGCACTCCGTAGCCGGACCGTTCGATCAGTGGGATAGGAATTGTTCTCGGCAAAATAGTTGGCTTCCCCGTATCGGGCGATGCGGGTTCAGGGGAATCCACGGAGCAGGTCTGGGTCGGTGAACCCGTGACATCGACCGAACTGAGTTAGTATTTTCAACCCGGGAGGGCACTACCATCCTGATGGCTTCGCTTCCGGTTTATCTCGGCTTGGCTGTGCTGGCGACTGGCGTCATCTGGAAGGGAAGCGAACGGCTCGAATCCTCAGCGGAGAACCTCAGCAGGCATTATGGCCTCCCGGTCGCAGTCCACGGGGCCGTCGTCGTCGCGATCGGGTCGAGTTTCCCGGAGTTCAGTTCCGTCCTCATCAGCACGCTTTTACACGGGGATTTCAATCTCGGGGTCGGTGCCATCGTCGGGAGCGCGATTTTTAACCTTCTCATGATTCCGGCCCTCTCAGCGCTCGTTAGCGAAGAACTCGAGGCCACGCGGGATATCGTTCACAAGGACGCCCAGTTCTACATCATCAGCGTGCTGGTCCTGTTTATCACGTTCGCCCTCGGTGCGACCTACGTTGAGGGCGGGACGAATGAAGCAGCTATCCTCACCCCGACGCTGGCAGTGCTCCCGCTGGGGACCTACGCCGTCTACGTTTTCCTGCAGCAACAGGACACCAGCGATCACGTCTCGACCGAATCCGTTGACGTGGATCCGACCCGCGAGTGGGCGTTCCTCGGTATCGCACTCGGTCTCATCGCGATCGGCGTCGAGGGAATCGTCCGCGCCGCACTCGGATTCGGAGCAATTTTCGACACGCCGTCATTCCTCTGGGGCCTGACGGTCATCGCCGCCGCGACCAGCCTCCCGGACGCGTTCGTCAGCGTCCGAGCCGCCCAATCCGACGAGGACGTCACCAGCCTCACGAACGTCCTCGGATCGAACACGTTCAATCTATTGGTCGCCATTCCAGTTGGCGTTCTCGTCGCCGGTGGGGCCACGATTAACTTCCTCGCGGCCATTCCGATGATGGGCTTTCTGGCGTTCGCGACGCTCGTCTTCATCGTTCTCACCCGGACCGATCTGGAACTCACTGACGTGGAAGCGTACGCACTCATACTCCTCTATTTCCTCTTCCTGCTCTGGATGGGACTGGAAACGATCGGCGTCATCGAGACGGTGCAGGGGATCTGACGGCACGCGGCGGGAGGCGGTCTCCGTAAAGGCTATTCGAATTCCGCCCTCCGAGTAATCGACCACAGGAAGCGTCCGATCCAATGCCGTGGTCCTGACGAGGACCGGTTCGTTTCTCAGCCGTCGGTCCGGGTTTCGTTCGCGGCCCGCTCGTCACCGGCATCGATGATGGTCGCGTTCTGACCCTGCTCGACCGGGATGCGCTGGACCACATCGCCGTTCTCGTCAGTGACGATGATGTAGTAGGTGACGTTTTGATCGCCCGGTTCAGTACGTGATTCGTCCTCACCGGGGGAATCGAGCTCGGCCGGCGACACGTCACCCCGAATGAACTGTCGAATCTCGCTGTCCTGGCGGAGCTCGACGGCCTCGCCGGAATCGGCGTTGACGAAGACGTTGCGGGTGACGTCGGTAAAGTCAGTCGGAGCAACCTTGATTTGCCACCAGAGAGCCCCGTCGATGGTCACCGGCACGGGTTCGGTCACGACGAAGTTCTGGCCCCAGTTGGTCTGGGCGCCAGCCGACCGGGCGATCCCCATCGCCCGCTCCGGGCCAGTCAGTGTCTCCTCGTCGGTCCCGAAGAAAGTATACTCGCCAGTTTCGGCATTCGCGAACCACACTTCGTCGAGCCCCCGGGAGTCCTCGCCGTAAGGTTCCATCGCCGTCACATACGACAGTTGTTCACCCTCAAGGTCGATCACGAACGGTTGGTCGTTGGCGGCCCCTTCCGGAAGGTTCGCGATCTCGATTTCTCCCTCGTGGGCGCCGACGATCGGGAACTGGTTGATGATGCCCTCACGGTACCCCAATGAGCCAACCTCGTCGCGGGTGAGGGTGATCGGATAGAGACGCTGGCCATCGAGTATCTCGCTATTGCGAGCCTCCGACGGCGACAGGTGTTCGATTTCGCCGTCCGGGTGTACGAGTGCACCACCGTCCCAGGTCGGCGTCGTGTGAGGGAACGGCGTCAGGTGCCACTCGTGGCTGGTCTTCGGGAAGTACATGTACGGGCTGCCATCGTAGCTGAACTCCACGGCGTCGTCGTTGTACTTTGCGATATAATCGGTCTTCTTCAGTTGCCAGTCGGCCGACCGATGGAGGTACATCCCCTGCCCATAGGTGAACTCATCGTCGTAGGGTGTGGTCTGCCGGTCGTCCATCGAGGTCATGTTCGCAACCATCACTCCCCGCTGGTTCTCGTAAAGCTTGTTCCTCGGGCCGTCCGGTTGAATTGGGTACGACCAGGCAAGCGAACCGTCTTCCTGTCTGGCGATGTCGCTAGCGCCAAGTCGGTGCTGTCGATAGGACACTGCCCCGCGCGTCGAAACGTCCGAGACCTGCTGTGGGACCACGCGGGGATTTTCGGGGTTCGCCTGCGGGAACTCCTGGACCTCCGTCGCATCATCCATGGTCTGTTGGGCGAGCGTCCGCTCCTCAAGCACACCTGCGGGGATACTGACGAGGGCCGAGATGACGAACAACAGGGCGACGATGGCACCGAGAATTCGAAGTTTGCGCATGGTCGGACTGTCACCCGCCAGGACTGAATCATCGGGCACCTCCTCGAAGAGTTCCGACGCCACGTTTGGTTGCGAGACCTCCCGTTCCAGTCGCGACGGCGGCAGGAACCACAGGACCAGCGCCGCAACTGTCCCCCCGCCAAAGAGGACCAGCCCCGACGGGGAGTACAACATCGCGTAGACCGGGCCGTGCCAGAGCGGTCGGGTGAAGTACAACGCCCCGATGAAAAGGGCGAGCAATACGACGCGCTTGCCGAGGAAGAACGGAATGTCCGATCCGGAGGACGGATCGACGTACTCCGATTCGTCCTCGTCCGAAAGGTCCACATCTACCATCGTATTGAATCGCTGGGGCTCCCGGGTAAAGATGTGTTGTTTAACAAATATGGTAAATGACCCGGCCAAAACCCGGGTGAAGCTGTGGCGCTTACCCGGTTACGAGTCCGGCACCCCGCCCGAAAGCGACCTGAACGTCTCCACGTCCCCCGGTCGAAACGGCCCCATCGACGTGACTGCCGCCGCCCCGGCCGCGTTGCCGAGTTCCACGAGCGTTTCGAGATCGGTCACACCCTGCGTCCGACCGGCCAACACCGCGCTGGCGAACGCATCGCCGCCCGCTGCTGGATCTACCACGTCGACGTCGAACCCCCGATGGGAGTGGCGTGCGGTCACCCCGCCGTCGTCGAGTCGGATCGCAGTCGCACCGTCCCCGGCCGCAGTGAGAAAGGCGGTGACGGTGGCCCGGTCCGGGAAACCGTCGAAGAGTCCGCCGACCCCATCGTCGAAGCCCGCCAACCGGAGGTCCTCCCGACTCGCGAACACGACATCGGCGGCCCCCAACATCTCAGTGGCGAGGTCGGTATATCGCGAGAGATCTGACCACTGGTTCGGCCGACAATTCATGTCGAACGAAACGTCCACGTCGTTCGCCCGAGCATAGTCGATCGCCGTCCGCATGGCATCGAGACTGCTGTCCGGCGGAAGCGTCGTTCCAGTCAGGTGCAATATCGCCAGGTGGTCGAACAGGGATTCGGCCTCCTCAGGGAGTTCAAACCCGAAACTACTCGCCTCGAGGCGTGTTTCCCATCGCGGTCCGCCGGCCGCCTCGGGCACGGAAAACAGGAGGGGCGTGTCGGCCGTCGTTTCCGTGACTAACGTTTGGGGAACATCGTGGTCCTCCAACTCCCGAGCGATTGCCCTGGCGAAGCTATCGTCACCGAGTCGCGTGGCCAGGTAGGGCGGTTCGTCCAGCAGCGCCAGGGCCCGGGCGACGCTGGTTCCGACCCCACCGGGTACCCACTGTACATCCGGCCCGACGTCCCCATCGACGACCCGTTCGAAATAGAAATCCGCCGTCGTCGCCCCGGTTACTAACACCTCGGGTCGAGTCGTGTCAGGTGACATTTGATACCAGTTCCATCGCATGGCTCGCATAAAACGGACCCGTCCCACGGACGTGCACATCGAGACAAGAGCAAACTGGTAGCATGCATCACCCTGGCACCGCCTTTTTGTGATCTGAGACCACTCACGTCCCTATGCAGGATTTCACGGTTCCGCCGCCGGTCGAACGCGGCGATCAGGTTGCGATCGTGGCGCCAGCCTCCAACTCGGCCGGCGAGTTCCCGCACGTGTACGAACTGGGTCTCGAACGCATCCGGGAAACCTTCGACCTCAACCCCGTCGAATACCCGACGGCGACGAAATCTGCGGAGTGGCTGGCCGACAATCCCGAAGCCAGGGCGGAAGACGTCATGGACGCCTTCCGTGATCCTGAAATCTCTGCAATCATCACGAATATCGGAGGCAACGACCAGGTGCGCATCCTCGAGCACATCGATCCGGCGGTCCTTCGCAAGCATCCGACCCGCTTCTATGGCTGGTCGGACAACACCCACCTGGCACTGACGCTCTGGAACCAGGGAATCGTCTCCTACTACGGTGGGTCGACGCTGTTGGAATACGCGATGGATGGCGAAATGTTCGAATATACCGTCGATTTCCTCGAACGAGCTCTCTTCGAGGACACGCTCGGCAAACTCCGGGAGGCCGAGAAATTCACCGACGAGACAGGCGACTGGCCCGATCCCGAATCGCTGGACGAGTCGCGGGAAACGGAACCGAACCCGGGCTGGACGTGGGCCGGCAGTGAGTCGGCCGTTTCGGGGCGTGTCTGGGGTGGCTGTTTCGAAGTCATCATCGACCGATTGCTCGCGGACGTCATGCTTCCCGAACCCCCTGCCCTTGACGGTACGATCCTCGCCCTCGAAACGTCGGAACTGATTCCCCACCCCGGAGAAGTGGCCTCCTCCCTGCAAGCACTGGGGGAACGTGGCTTGCTTGAGCGGTTCGACGGGGTGCTCGTCGGTCGTCCAGCCGCCCGCTCCCACGAAGATATGTACGACCATCCCGCCTCCTGGCGCGAGCAGTATCGTGATCGCCAGCGGGAAGCGATCGAACGGATCGTCACCAGGTATAATCCCGATGCACCGATCGTGTTCGACCTCGAATTCGGCCACACCTACCCGACTGCGCCGATCCCGATCGGGGGGCAGGTCGACATCGATCCCGGCCGCGAACGAATCGTTTTCGAGTGAGTCCCGGACGGGTTACTCGGGGTCCGGTTCCACGTCCATTCGGTCTATGACGGCCCGAAGCTGTTCTTCCCGCTGTTCGTGAGCAGCGTCACGGAGCGCCGTCTGGTTCTCTGTGGGACAGTTGAGATCCGGGACGTGGGAGGGATTTCCGTCCTCATCCAGGGCGACGAACGTGAAAAACGAGGTCGTCGTTTGTCGGGATTCGCCCTCACGTGGATCTTCCGCCCGGACGTCGACCTTGACGTCGACGCTCGTTTGCCCGGTGTCGAAGACATAGGCTTCGACGATCGCCACCTCCCCCTGGTCGATGGGGCTGATGAAGTCAACGTGATCCATCGCGACCGTGACACACTGGAGGCCGGAAAAGCGCATTGCCGAAATGGCTCCCGCAAGGTCCATCCAGTGGAGCACGGCACCCCCGAGCGCCCGGCCCAGCGTATTCGTGTCATTGGGCAAGAGCATCTCCGTCATCTCCGTGTACGAGTCGATCAAGGTCGCAGTTTCATCGGTCTCCGTCATGCTCGGTAATTCCGAGTGCCGAACGCATAAGTTTCGGCCAGGGCTCCCGCCTCAGGCCGGGTCCGACAACCGTAAAAGCGGGCGGAATGAACACCTCCTCAATGAGCGAACCCGCCGAGGTGGCAGAGGGCACGGACCCCCTCCCCGAGCCAACGACCGACGGCGAGGGAACAGTCACCGTCGTCGGAACGGCCCACGTTTCTTCCGACAGCGTCGACCGGGTCCGGGAACGGATCGACGAAGAGCGTCCGGACGTCGTCGCCGTCGAACTCGACGAGGGTCGCTACCGGCAACTAAAGGGAGAGACACCCGACGACCTCGACTCGAGGGACCTCCTTCGCGGAAACACCGTTTTCCAGTTCATCGCCTACTGGATGCTTTCCTATGTTCAGACCAGGCTCGGCGAGCAGTTCGACATCGAACCGGGCGCCGACATGAAAGCCGGGATCGAGGCCGCCGAAGAACACGCCACCGGGGTCGCGCTGGTCGATCGCGAGATCCAGACGACTATGCAACGGTTCTGGACGCGACTGTCCGCCGGCGAAAAATTCAAAATGATCGGCGGGTTGGCACTCGGCCTCACCGATCCGGTGACCGCAGGCGTTTCGCTCGGTATTTCCGTCGGTGGGATGTTCGGATTGCTCGCCGGACTGGCGTTTGTGCCACTGCTGGGCATCGGAAGCCTTGCAACAGTCGGAATCACCGGGACCACTACCCTGGCGCTGGTCGGGGGAATCGTCGCCGGTGCTGTAGCAGGCGGGTTACTCGGAGCGCTAATCGTTCCGGCGGTCGGTGACACGCCGACCTGGATTCGAGGGTTGGTGGGCGGTGGCGCGGGTATCGTGGCCGGCGTCTGGATCGCTCTGACGGCCCCGTCGGTTGCGGGCCTCCCGGGGACGGGAACACTGGTCGAACTGGGAAGGTTCGCTATTCGAGGGGTGATTGGCGTGATCGGTGGCGCGGCAGTGGGCGGCATCGTCGGATTGCTCATAGGCCTGGTTGTCGACGCCGTCGCCGAAGACCCGGACGAACTCGACGAGGAATTCGATATCGAATCCCTGACCGATACCGACGTCGTGACCGCGATGATGGAGGAATTTCGTCGGTTCTCACCCGGGGGCGCCGAGGCACTCATCGACGAGCGCGACGCCTTCATTGCCCACCGGTTACACGTGCTTCGTGACGCTGGCTACCATGTCGTCGCCATCGTCGGCGCGGGGCACCGGAAGGGGATCGTCGAATATCTCGACCATCCCGACCGGCTCCCGCCGATGGAAAGCCTGACAGGACAGGCTTCGAGCAGTCGGTTCTCGGTATACAAACTGTTCGGGTACCTGATGACCCTCGGGTTCGCCGCCTTCTTCCTCCTCCTGATCTTGGGTGGAGCGAGCAATGCCTTCATGCTCAAGGTGTTCGGGGCGTGGTTCCTGTTCAATGGCGTCTTTGCCTTCGGGTTAGCGAGACTCGCGGGCGCCCACTTGAGCAGTTGCGCGGTGGGCGGGGCAGTCGCCTGGCTGACGAGCCTGAACCCGCTGTTGGCCCCAGGGTGGTTCGCCGGCTACGTCGAACTCCGATACGAATCGGTGAACGTGGCTGACATCGGCCGCCTGAACGAGATTCTGAGCGACGAAGAAAGCCCGCTGGGTGACCTGGTGGGTCAAATGTTCGCCGTGCCGCTGTTCAAACTCATCATGGTCGTCGCGATGACCAATATCGGGAGCTTCGTCGCGAGCATGCTGTTCCCCTTCATCGTCCTGCCCTGGCTGGCGCCGGAGGTGGGCGGAATCGGGGGCGTTGCCGACCTGATGTGGCAAGGACTGTACAACGGCATCGACATCCTGACGGGGGTCCTATGAAGTTCTCGCCGACGGAGTTGCGGGACATATCGATCGCCTGGGTCGTCCTGGGCGTGGCCTTTGGGATTCTCCTCGCCGGCGGGCCCCAGGTTCTCCTGGCGGGAGGGGAGGTTCTCCTCCCCTTCTTCGTCGGGTTCGCGACGGCTGGCGTCGGCTTCCTCCTTCACGAACTCGCCCACAAGGTCGTCGCCATCCGGTTCGGCCAGATCGCGGAGTTCAGAGCGGACTACAACATGCTCGTCCTCACCCTGTTGAGTGCCATGGCCGGGTTCCTCGTGGCCGCACCCGGCGCGGTTCATCATCGAGGGCGCGTCAGCCTCAGGGAACGGGGATTGATCTCGCTGGCCGGTCCCGTGACCAACCTCGCCTTGCTCGTCCCCTTCGCTTTGCTCATGCTGGCACCGGGGGAACTCCTCCAGTTAATCGGACGGACCGGGTTGTTTATCAACGCGCTTCTGGCCGCATTCAACATGGCGCCCTTCGGGCCCCTGGACGGCCGAACGGTCGTCAAGTGGAACAAGGCGGTCTTCGTCGCCGTTTTCGTTCCGAGTCTGGCCCTCGCGCTGTTCGTTTTCTTGGGACCAACGATTCTCTAAGGCCCGACCGGATTCGAACTGGTCGACTGTCGCGGTCTTTGACCGTTGACCGGAAGCCGATGATGCGAGGAGACAACTTGGAATCAGTGACGGAAGCTACTTATGATGGGAGTTCTCCCGTGGGGCTATGCAATCCTCGCGACGATCCGTCCTGAAGGCGAGCGGACTCGCAGCCCTCCTCGGTGTGGTCGGAACAGCAGGGTGTCTCGAAACCGTCGACGATGCAGTCGGAGATACTCCCGATACACCAGGGTATGCCACTTGGCTGTACGATACCGCCGAAGTTTCCGAGTCGAACTATATGGGGTTCGGGAGGTTTGACGTGCAAAGCGTCTACAAGAACCAAGAAGCGATGCCCGACGAGATGATGGACGATATCGAGTCGGCAAACGAAGAAACGGAGTTCGTGGACCTCGAGGCCATGGAGACCATGACAGGCATCGCGTACGGCCAGCCCAACCGGAACGTCGGTGGTGGCTCGATGGTCGTCGCCGGCGAGTTCGACGTCGAGGCGATCACTGCCGAAATCGAGAAGGAGAGCCCCGATGGTGTCGAAACGGGGAGCCACGGCGACTATACGCTCTATACGATACAACAGGAGCGCCAGCACGCCGATGAGGGCCCCAACACGAACTCGGCGACGGTCGCTGTGTCCAGCGAACACGTCCTCATCGGTGGAATGCAGGCGTCCGACGTAACCAGCGAGGAAGCCGTGACGACGATGATCGAGACCGAGAATGGCGACGTGGCCCGACTCCACGAGGGCAACGAGAACGCAAGTGAACTCATCTCGCAATTGGGCGAGGCGACGCTGGTGATGGGCGGGACTTTCGATGCAAACCTCACCAACTTCACTGACGAAGAAACGCCGGACGAAGGGGTCAAGATGGTGGACGACCTGGTCGGCGTTGGGGTCGCCAGCAACGTAAACGGCGACACCGTCGAGCACACCATGGCGTTCGTTTACGAAGACAGCGAAGCCGCCTCGGCTGATCAAGTCGAGGCGGCCATCGACACCGCGGCAGACAAGAACGATCGAGCGGAGAACCAACTCGATGACCGTTCCGTTTCCGAGGACGGGCGAACCGTCCTCGTGTCCGCGACCGGCGAGACGGACGCAATGGTCGAAGCGTTCGGCCTGTTCGGTTTTGGGCTCCCAGAGGCAGGGACCGCTGTCGCGAGCGAATCCGGGTCGGATTCGGCCAGCCAACCGACCGACGTTCCCCAGGTATCGTTCGACTTCGAGTACCGGGACGACGGAACGGTCCAGATCACACACCAAGGCGGTGACCAGGTCGATGGCCCCCTTGACGTCAGATACGAACACGACGGTACCGAAGTAATCGAACGCTGGGAGAGTGCCAACGGAATCATGGCCGGTACCCGGTACGTGACTGATCGAACGCCCGACCCGGGAAGCCAGGTCCTCCTCGTTTGGAAAGGAGACGGCCAGTCGGCCGTCTTAGGTTCCTTCACCGTTCCCGGGTGAGTGTTTGGCCGAGAATTGGGCGGCCAGTTATCCCTCACCCTTATTTCAGTCGGTGCGCCAACGGTGACTATATGGCTCGGTCTGGACCGGGGACCAAGGGTTCGTCTGGTTCCGATTTCGAAACGGTGGGGGTGGTGGCATGGTAACCGGCGTGGAAACCAGTTTGATCGACGTGCTCGCCGTGTTCATCATCGCTGCCGGCGTCGGCGTCTTCGTCGCCAAAGTCGGGCGGTTTCCCTACACGATCGCCCTCCTGGTCGCCGGATTCGCCGCTTCACTGGCCGGCGTGACGCTCGACATCGAACTCACTCACGACGTCATCTTTCTGGTCTTGCTCCCGCCGCTGCTGTTTCAGGGGGCCGCGACCACCGACATCGAGTACTTCCGTCGGAACCTCTCCGCGATCCTCCTCATGGCGGTCGTCGGCCTCGGGATTTCCATTACGGTCGTCGCGCTTGGCGTCCACTATGCGCTGGGATACGCCCCCCTGGTTGCGCTGCTGTTCGCGACGATCGTTTTGCCGACCGACCCCGTGTCAGTCCTGGCCATTTTTGAGGAACTCGGGGTCCCCGATCGCCTCGCGGTGCTCGTCGAAGGCGAGAGCCTGTTGAACGACGGGGTCGGCGTCGTAATCTATGCCGCTCTGTTAGAACTGATCCTCGCGGGCACGACCGTCGAGGGAGTTACCATCGACACCGCCGTCGATCTCTTCGTCGGGATCTTCATTTCGAGTACGGGTGGAGCGATTGTGGGCTTACTGGCGGGGTACTCGGTCTACCGGGTGATGATCAACCTCGACGAGCATATGACGGAAATCGTCTTGACGATCGTTCTCGCGTATGGGAGCTTCCTGCTGGCCGAACACTACGTCAGCCGGTTCCTCGGCGGGTTCCACTTCAGCGGCGTCATCGCCACCGTGGTCGCGGGGCTGTTCATCGGCAACCGGGGGGCCGAGTACGCCATGAGTCCGCGAACGAAGCTATCGGTGTTCAATACCTGGGAAACCGCGGCCTTCATCGTCAATACGTTCATTTTCGTCCTGATCGGGGTCAAGACACCCCTCCGTCAGATCATCGGCACCGCAGACCTCCTGTTGTTTGCCATCGCACTCGTCCTGGTTGGCCGGGCCGTTGCCGTGTACCCACTCGCCACGATTTTTAGTCGGGTCACCCAACGGGACATCTCCGTCGAGTACCAACACGTCCTGGTCTGGGGAGGCCTACACGGGTCCATCCCGATCGCTTTGGTGCTGGGCCTTCCGGCGACGCTCGAATCCGGCGTTCCGTTCCCACATCGAGAACAACTCCGGGTGCTCGTGTTCGGCATCGCAGCGTTCAGCCTCGTGGTCCAGGGGCTCTCGATGGGGCGACTGATCGACCGTCTTGGAATCGTCACGACGTCGGACGAAGAACGGCTCTATCAACTGCTGGTCGGTCGAGCCAGGGCGGTCGATGCCGCCCTCGAAGCGGCGGAGGAGCTCTCCGATGAAGGCCGAATTTCGCAGGATGTTGCGGAGCGCTTCGAACGGGAGTACGGCACGGAGAAGGAGGACCTCAACGAGGCGATATCCGAATTGCTCTCGCAATACCCGGAGATTCGTGACCGAGAGCGAATCGTCGGGGAACGACAGGTCCTCACGCGCGAGCGGAGCGCAGTGCGGACCGCCGAGCGTGATGGGCTGATCAGCACCGAGGTGGCGGAGGGCTTGCTCGACGAACTGGACCTGAAACTCGACCAGGTACGGGGCGGCGAATCTACCGTATCCCACATGCACGAGGAAGAAGGGTATGAAGAGTTCTGGCGCCATCGTGCCGAAGAGCAGGGCCTGATAGAGGGGAAGGGGGATTCCGAAGAAACTCGGGAGTGAGTCCCTGTCGAACCTATGCCGACCGGGATTCGATGATCATCGTTCCGATCGGAGCACTTTTCCCGAGCGCGGGCGGCGATTTCCGCATGACCGAGGAGGACGCGGACGAGGAGGGACTCACATACGCTGAGGCAGGCGTGGACATCGAGGCGAGCGAAGCGGCGACCGCCTCAGTGCTCGATGCCCTCGGGAACGTGGTGGCGACCGAGTACGCGGGACTGCTCGACATCGGCGACCGATATCTGGGGCTGGCGACGGATGGCGTCGGAACGAAACTCATGGTTGCGGACGCGATGGCGGACTACTCGACGGTGGGCATCGACTGCATTGCGATGAACGCCAACGACCTCGTCGCCGCCGGCGTCGAACCGGTTGCCTTCGTCGACTACCTGGCTGTTGACGACCCGGATGACGATCTCTCTGAGGAGATCGGTGAAGGACTCGCTGCCGGAGCTGAAACGGCAGGCGTTGCCGTCCTCGGCGGCGAGACGGCCGTCATGCCCGAGGTCGTCAGCGGGTTCGACCTCGCGGGGACCTGTGCGGGACTGGCGTCGAAGGACGCAGTGTTCGACGGCGAAGCACAACCTGGCGACCATCTTGTCGGGTGGCCCTCGAGTGGAATCCACTCGAATGGGCTGACACTCGCGCGCACGGCAATCACCCGGGAACACGAGTACGACGACCCGTTTCCACCGGACCCCGAGCGAACGATCGGCGAGGAGTTACTCGAACCTACGCGCTTGTATACAGATCTTCTGGGCCCGATGCGTGACCATACCGTTCGGGCGGCCGCTCACGTCACCGGCGGCGGGTGGACCAATCTCACCCGGATGGGACCCTTCAGATATCGGATCGACGACCCCTTCGAAGCGCAACCGATTTTCGAATTCATCCAAGACCGTGGGGACGTCTCGCCCGATGAAATGCACCGAACCTTCAACATGGGGACCGGGTTCGTCGCAGCCCTCCCAACCGAGGAAGCAGCGCAGGACCTGGCCGACGGGACCGATGGTCGAGTGATTGGGACGGTCAATGGGAGCGATAACGGGGGACGCGTCGACGTCCGCGGAACCGTGCTCGACTGACTGGCGCCCCGTCTTCTCGTGTCTTCAGGAGAGTCGCGCTGCGAGATCCGCTTCCGTGACGATGCCGACCGTATCGCCTTCGTCGGTTACCATGACTGCCTTGTAGTGGACGAGGAGATTTTTGATTTCATCGAGCGTCGTATCCGTCGAAACCGTCGGGAAACTCTCACTCATGTGGTCTTCGACTGCTTCGTCGCGTGCCGCCTCGTCCAGTTGAACGAGGTCGCCCTGGCTGATCGAACCGACCGGAACACCCTCCTGAATGACCGGTAACTGCGAGTATGCCTCTTCTTCCATTCGATGGACTGCAGTCCGAATGTCGTCCTGTGGAGTGACGCTCACGACGTCCTCGTGCATCAGGTCCGCCGCGCGAATGACCTCCCCTTCGGCTTCGTCCAGCGCGTTGACGATCCGGCGTAACGTCGAGAGGCGGGGGTCGACGTCACCACCCTCGACACGGGCGATGAGCGGCTGGGATACGTCCGCCCGTTCGGCAAGTTCGCTCTGTGTGAGACCGAGGTCGGTCCGCCGTTCCCGGAGATCTGCGGGCGTCGGTAAGTCCATACCCGTAATTACCTCGGGTTATGAAATAAAGATTCCTCCCGCACTGGCGGAATGGCGCGCTATTGTTATTCGTCGTCCTCGTCCAGTTCGACCGTTTCGACGACTTCCAGCGGAACCCCCTCAAGTGCACCGCCGATGTCGCTCTTCGCCACGCGCTGGGCGTGTTCGCGACTTTCGACGTTGTAAACCTCGATTTCGAGCGCCAACCCCACAAGGGCCGTCCCAGCCACCTCGTAAACACCGTCCCAGGGTTCTCCACAGACTGGACAATACGCGGGGGCCACGTCGACTTCAACATAATCGAGGTCCTTCTCATTGAGACGCCGCCCTGCTTCGCTCACCGCAATACCGATCGCGTCGTCGATCGTCTCGACGTCGTTGACCACCCACGCGGCTTCCAGACCGACGAAATAGTTTCCCATGTTACCTTCTGTGAGTCCGAGGGGTATCTTGCTTTGTGGTTTCATCGCGATTGCGCATGCATACGTGATTATCCGAATAACTTATCGCGATGGAACGGGTCTCCGATAGAACACGTAAGTGTAGTTACCCCCAGCTTATCATTTGCTTGTCGTTGAGTCAACCGTAGTTGAATCGCAAGACTACACGGCGATCAACTACGATTATAGACCATTATATATAAATAATAGCAACAAGACTTATATACGATACTCGGCCTCGCTCCAAGCGAACGACGATGATAGAACGGGTGCAACGGTTCGCCCTGCTTGCCGCGTACCAGCTCAGCATTACCCTCGGGATCGTCCTCCTCCCGGTCGCTCTCGCGTTCCGACAGGTGGGGGTGGTCCTCCCGATTCATCGGTTCATCGACCGGGTCGGTGAGGCCTACGAGGGGACTGCAGAAGGAACTCGATGACGCCAAGGAAACAACAGCAATAATTCTCACAACGGTTTAATTCACGAAAGCGATTGCCCTCGAGCAACCGGCACGGCTGGCGCTGACCATCGGTCTTTTATATCGGGACGGCCGTACCCTGTCTGTAATGCGTGACCCTACTCGCGACACCAACGTGCCCCCGAACGCGAATCGTTTCTCAAACGGGCCGTCCGATCCCTATACGCCCCAGATCGGGTCGCTCCCGTCCACGGACCTCAGCGATGAGGACCTGGAGAACGTCACCAAGACCGGGACAACAACGATCGGCCTGACGACGGAGGATGGCGTGGTCATGGCAACGGACATGCGGGCATCACTCGGCGGCCGGTTCGTCGCGAACAAAGACGTCCAAAAGGTGGAACAGATCCACCCACGGGCGGCTCTGACGATGGCCGGTTCCGTCGGCGGGGCCCAATCGTTCATCCGGTCGATTCGCGCAGAAGCAAACCTCTACGAGGCCCGTCGCGGCGAGGAAATGTCCATGCAAGCACTCTCGACGCTTGCGGGTAACTTCCTCCGTGGCGGCCCGTTCTTCCTCGTCAACCCCATTCTGGGGGGAGTCGACGATGACGGGTCCCACGTTTATAACGTTGACCCGGCAGGCGGCGTCATGGAAGACGATTACACGGTAACCGGGAGTGGAATGCAACTCGCCTATGGGACCCTCGAACAGGAATACGAGGACGACCTCACGAACGAGGAAGCCAAACAGGTTGCAGCACAGGGCATCGTCTCTGCCGTCGAACGCGATACTGGCTCAGGGAACGGGATTTACCTGGCCGAAATCACCGAGGAAGGCGTCGAGATCGAAGGCCACAAAGAGTTCGACGAGGTTCTGTAGTCGGGGCTGTTCTCGTCGCACCCACACGACGGGTCCCCCAGCCAGGTTTTCCAGATTCCGGTCCAGTTTCCTCACAAAACACGGCCCCAGAAGAGGCGCTGTTTGCGGTCAGTCGTCATTCGAACAGGACGGGGTATTCGACGGGCGAATCGGCACTGTGTCCCCCTAATTTGTGTTGCAATCGATGGGCCGTACTCTCGGGCGCGTATCGATAAAATAAGGTAGGGCCATCGCGACGTTCCGGATAGAATGTTCGACAAGGTTCTGGTCGCCAATCGTGGCGAAATTGCCGTGCGCGTCATGCG
>JBKEGM010000015.1:0-19622 GCA_046710005.1 Natrialbaceae archaeon | reverse complement strand
TACGGCGACGGACCACGGGGCAGACGTCTATCTCCTCTCTGATGCCGGTGGCGCTGTCGGCCACGGTCGGGCGCTCCAGGAAACCGTGGTCGCCGTTCGGGAGGCCATTCCGGACGACGCCGCCCTGACGTTCCCGGGTGTTGCCACCCCGGCAAACGTGGCCACGCTGGCGTACGCGGGTGTCGACCTGTTCGACCCACACCTCGCGGTCGTCAGGGGAACGCAAGGCCGCTACCTCACGACCGACGGCGAAAGTCGCCTCGAGGACCTCGACGAGTTGCCCTGCGCCTGTCCGGCCTGCCGGAAAACAGTGGACGAATTCGACCACGAGGATTGCGTGACGCATAACGTGAACGCTCTTGCAGCCGCGATTGCCACCGTTCGGGAGCGAGTTCGGGCCGGCCGCCTCCGTGACTACCTCGAAGGGCAGGCCCGCCACGAGAACTGGTGTACCGCCGCGATGCGCGAGTTCGACGAGGATTGGACCTACCTGGAGGAACGGACGCCACTCTGGCGGACCGCCGACATGCAGGCAGCGACCCAGGACGCGCTTCGACGGCCGGAAATCCGGCGGTTCGCCGACCGTGTCACCTCGCGCTATCGGCCACGGTTCGACGATCCCCTCGTCCTCGTGCCCTGCTCGGCGCACAAACCTTACAGCGAGTCACAGAGCCACTCGCAGTTCCACGACGCGATCAATTACCGCGGTCACCTCGTTTCGATCACCTCCCCTATCGGTGTCGTCCCCCAGGAACTCGAGACGACCTATCCGGCCCAGCACTACGACGCCGTGGTTACGGGCCACTGGACAGAAACGGAGACCGAATTCGTCTCGAACGTGCTCGGGCGGTACCTCGACCGAGCCGATTACTCGCGGATCGTCGCACACGTGCCCGACGATTACCACCCGGTCGTGGAACGTGCCACTGAGGACATCGAGGTTCCAGTCGAGTACACCGTCGATGACCACCCGACGACCGAGGACTCGCTGTCGAACCTCTCGGACGCCTTGCAGGGCGAACTCAAATACGGCAAGCGCGAGCGCCAGCATAACACGATCAGAGCCATTGCGGACTACCAGTTCGGCGAGGGCGCCGGGGACGTCCTCTTCGACGACCTCACTGTGCAATCGCGCTACCCGAAATTCCGCGCCCACGACGGGGACGGCGAACAGCTAGCCGCAATGGTGCCGAGTTACGGGACGCTCTCGCTGACCCTGGCCGGTGCCCGTCGCTGGGCCGAGCGCGATGTCCCGACCAAGCGCGTGGAAATCGACGCGTTCGTCCCCCACGGGAGCGTCCTCGCCCCGGGCGTCGTGGACGCAGACTCGGAGATCCGCGTCGGCGACGAGGTCGTGATCGAGGGGCCGAACGCTTTCGCCATCGGCCGGGCAAGGATGCACGGCCGGGCAATGGTCGAGGCAACGCGGGGCATCGCGTGCGGAGTCCGCCACGTCGAGGAAACCTGAAACACAAATTTTAGCCAGTGTAACCCTTTCAGTCCCTGCCCTATTACGTTGGTTAGCATGTCCCCTTCGAAGGGTCCCCCACGGCGAAGGGAAACCGGCGTTCCCACAGCAACCGGCAGACCAACCCGACGTGAACTCCTGAGTGGTGTGGGCGTCCTACTGACTGGCGTTGCCGGCTGTCTCGAAACTGGACCCTCGGATACTGGGACGTCTGCGTCCCCGAAAGAAACGCCCCGAAACGAATCGACCGAGACGACTCCGCCCCCAACCAACGAAACACCCGACGAGAACACGCCGCCGACGCATGAAACGACCACCACCGGAACCGAGATCGAGGACGGGACGCTCGCGGTTGACGGGCTCCAGGTGGGCGATTACCTGGTCTACCCACTCTCGGGCACCCATCCACACGTCCACCGACGCGAGGACACCCAGTACGTGATCGTTTGGACGGCGACGTCATTCCCGGCCGAAACGGTGCAAGACCGGTTGTCCCTGGACCTCGACGGGAGCGGGATGCCCCTGGCAAATCGGCAGCCGGTCCCATGGTCCCGGGACACCACCGACGTAGCCTTCGCCGTCCCGAAAGACGAATCGTTCGAAGGCGGCCGTGTCCGGTTCGACGGGACGACGTTGCACTCGCTCGAACCCGCGAAGATCGACCGACTGAATCATCCACCGCTCTTCGAGGTCGGGATCCCGACGGTGACCCCCGAGACCCTCCAGGCGGGAGAACAGGCTCGGGCGACGGTCAAGTTCCCGCTGGCAAACGAGGGTGAGGGAACAGGGACGTTCGGTGCCAGTTTCACCGGGAACTTCCTGTCCGGTTCGAACACGCTTACGGCGACGCTGGACCCGGATGCCCAACGAGAGGTCTCGGGGCAGGTTCGCGTGCACGGCGAGGGCGACGAGGCGACCGTTCGGCTCGACTGGGGATCGAACGAATGGATCGGAACGATACCGGTCGTCGGGACGACGACGCCGGAATAGAGGGGTCTGTTTGTGGACGCTCCCGTATGAATTTCGACGCGGGTTAGCCGGAATCAGTCACCGACCGAGTTTTCAGTCTGCGGATCGAGTTGGAGCGGTCGGGAACAGGTTCCCAATGTCAACGTCTCGATCAATCAGCGAATACGCGTCGTCGGAGCGTTCCACGACGCCGTGATCGACCAGATGCTTCAGGTGCGCCGCTGCCTCGCCAGGGCCATGAAGAATGTGGATATTTTCGAGGTCACCAAAGAGATGAGCGCTCACGGTCCATGCGTCCGCCGGACCGTGTTCCTGCAGGACTTCGATCGCTCGCGAGGTTCGATCCCGATGGTGTCGCCGGATAGTTTCGGCTCGAGCCGTGGGATCGTCGATCGGATCCCGATGGCCGGGATAGGCCCGGTCGTAGTCGGTGTCCACCATTCGGGCGAGGCTATCGACGTACTTCGCAAGGGGGTTCTCGGTCCGAACGTCCGCACCACCGACGTTGGGCGTGTACCTCGGAAGCAAGGCGTCGCCACTCAGCAGTGCGTTCTCGCCCTCGATCAGTCCTTCAAACCCGCACAACCCTCTCGTGTGCCCTGGAAGGTGGATGGCAGTGAGCGTCGTTGACCCGGCCTGGAACGTCGTGCCGTCTTCAAACGGTTCGACCGCGGCGGGGTCGCCAACGATGTCATCGTGAGCGTCGAGGAACGCCAACAGTTCCTCCTGGGCATCGTTCGGCATGCCCCAGGTATCAAACGCCTCGAGGTGCTGGTCCCGGAGGGCTTCCCACGCTCCGTCTTCGCGAGCGACCAGTGGGAGGTCTGCCCGGTGGACGTGGACCGTCGCTCCGCTTTCCCTCTGTAACTCTCCCGCGAGTCCCGCGTGATCCGCGTGGTAGTGCGTAAGGAGGATTCGATCGAGGTCCGCCACCCCGACGCCGTGGTCGGCGAGTCCGTCCCGCAACGCCGCTTCCACCGACCTGGTTGCCAAGCCGGTATCGACGAGTGTGGTCGGTCCGGTACCCTGGGCCCCGATGAGGTAGACTGCGTTGCGCCCCTCGAACAGGGCGTTGTCCAACTGAATCCGGTGCACGCCAGCGATTCGGTGTGCTGCAGTCAAGAGGCTTCCGTCCTCGGCGGTGTTCGCCAGGACTGCCCACGCCACCGGGTCGGGATACCCTTTTGCCACCCGGGCCCGCACACCGGGGCATGGAAGAGCTCTCACTCGGCGTTCCGGAACCGATCCTCGACCGATTGCCGGAAGACGATGGGACCGCCGCCCAGGACATGCAACGGGGCGTCGCCGCCTGGGAGAACCGACTCAACAGGGCCGTGAGCGACGCGGAGACGGATCAAGAGGCTGCCGGGGCTGTCCTGGACGCCATCGAACACATGGAGGATCGAATGGAAACGTACGACGAGTTCGTCCCCGAACTCCGGGCGTGGGGACAGTCGCCAATCTATGCAATCGCCTGGCGAAACCTCATGGCCGACCTGATCCAGCAACTATACGCACACGAGGACGTCGCCGAACATCTCGACCACGAGCGCAACGCACGCCTGGTCGAGGACGGCATCAGCCTGAAAGAGCTTTAGCGGGCGATTGGCACCGCCCGCGCATTTCCCTAACGGCTCCGAACCAAATACCGGGTGCCCAGTTTGAAGACGTGGCTGACTTCGATTCCGTCCGCGCTGGCGAGTCAGCCGCCACATTCGAGGCAGACGCCGTCGGTCTCGTGGTGCCCGAAGTCCGCCGATTCCTCGGTGACGCCGAAGTGGCAACCCGCTGCGGTGCAGTAGGTCAGGCGGTCGTTCCCGCGATCTACGGGCGCGACGAACTCCTACGACGCCGACCCGCCCATGACCGCGTTGTCGGCCTCGACGATGGCGAACGAAAGGCCGAGATCCGAGAGAATTCGGGTATATGCTGCCCGCACCTGACGATGAGACTCACCCAATCCAGTGTCGTCGGCGTGGAAACTGTCGGCATCCTTCATCGCGAACTCTTTGCAGCGGACCAGGCCATTGCGGGCATAGTCGTCCCGGAACTTCGACCCAACCTGGTACAAGAGGAGAGGCAGATCGTCGTAGGATCGGATCAAGCCGTCGACCAAATAGACCATTCCCTCCTCGTGGCTGGGCGCCAGACACAGTTCCTGCCCGTCGCGGTTCTCCAGCGTGAACATCTCGCCCTCGAAGGCGTCCCAGCGCCCGCTTTCCGCCCAGTGTGCTTTCCCCTGGAGGTCAGGGAGGTGGACGCCCTGGCCGCCAATGGCGTTCATGCCCGCGCGAAACCGGTCGACAACCTTCTCCCGGACGCGGACGCCGGCGGGGGTAAAGCCCCACAGCCCACTTCCGAACTCACGGATCAGGCCTGCCCGGACGAGAAGGCGCGTGGCCTCAGTGCCTGCCCCTCGTTCTTCGCGACTTGCAGGCAGGAATAGGTTGCTACGCCGCACGGCGATCACCCCCGTTGGCGGGATCTCTGTAGTCGTCTCCCGTATAGAGGACTGACGCGCCGCTACCAGTTTCTCGACGGCGCGTCACGCAGAACTGGCTTGTGCTGGAACTATCCTTCGCTCGGAACACGTCCACGGGCCACGATCGATCCATGGGTCGTCAGTGCGCGACGCATTACACCCACGGCTTTCCGGAGGATTGTAAAAGGTTTTTTCCGACCCCGTGATGGGCCCGCACGGATTCCCGGGTCCATTGCCGATGAAATCTCCCCCGCAAATTTGGCCGAGAGTTCTTATAGGATCGCGACACAGCACGCCTATGAGCGAATACCAGCCCGGCACGTGCAATATTGGAGCCCACGGACGGAGACGGCGCCGATTCGGTGGCACAATCGGATTCCTCGTGGCAGTAGCGTACGTCATCGCGGTAATTATCGCCAATATGCCGACGGATTACCTCCTCGGAACAGTCCTTTTCCTCTTCGGTGGGTTTACCGGGGTCTTCCAGGCCCGATTCGGTTTCTGCGTTGCCTTCGCAGCACTCGCCAGGTATGATCTCTCGGGATCAGGTGGCGGGAGCGGATCCATCTCGGAGCAAACCGCACTCCGGCGCGATCGCCGGCAAGCCCTCAAGATTACACTCTACGCCGCTGTCGCGGCCGTGAGTGTGACGGTCGTAGTTTACGGCATAGCGCTCGCTACGCTCTGATACGGGCAAAGGAAAATCAGACGACTGCGAGTCCCCTCGGAGTCATCTCGGTGAGGGCTTCGGGCCAGTCCACGTCGAGGGCGGACCAGGATTCCCCGCCGTCCAACGACATGAAGAGGCCGCGATTGGTGACTGCATAAAACTCGCCGGGACCATCGGTCGCGAGTACCGCCCGCAGGACGCCATCGCCTGTCGGGAGTTCGTCATCGTCGATACGAACCCAGGGCCCATCGCCGTCCCGGCGATAGACGTAGCTTTCGCCGGGCATCGAATGGGCCGAGCGCGCCCCGCTTGCGGCCGACATCACGACCGTATCGGAATCACCAGGGTCGACCGCCACGCTCCAGCAATAGCGATGGTCAAGTCCCGTCTGGGGGAACTGCCAGGTGTCGCCGCCGTCCTCGCTTTCGGCGTACCCGTCACCGGCCGCCGCCCAGACCGCAGTCGGGCGATCAGGATGCGTTGCCAGGCTGTGATTGTCTCGGCGGCCATCTTCCGGTCGGTCCTGCCAGGTCTCACCGCCGTCATCGGTGCGGACGAGAGCCCCCGCTTCGATTCCGACGTACAAACGCCCGACTTCGGTCGCGTCCGGTTCGATCCACCGAACGTGGTGGGTGTGCGGCCGGGGAGGGAAGGACCACTCTTCGGCCGAATCGAGGTCCCCCAACCCCGGGCGTTCCATCCAGGACCGACCCCCGTCCGTCGACCGGAAGACCCGACTCGGTTCCGTCCCGGCCCACCACACGTCGCTGTCGGTGGTACTGACGGCCAGCGCCGTTACTGATTTCGGCATCCAGTCACCGACTCGATTGAACGTCATCCCACCGTCGGTCGACCGGTACAGACCGTCGTCGAAGGTGCCAACCAGCACGCGATCGGGTTCGTCCCCTGGCGCAGCCACGCATTCCAGGTCGTGTTCGGACAGACGCGTCCGAACCCGCCAGCCCCCAGGACGCCCCGTCACAACGAGCAGGCGGTCTCGCATTGCGGCGAAGATTGTGGACATACGCCCGGGGTAGGCCGGGTGTGGAGAAAGAATTGTGGGCAGCGATGGTGCGTCTGTGGCAGGACGGTGTTATCGATACCCGAGCGCCTCGAGACGGGTTTCGATGTCGTCATCGATGTCGTCCGCGTCGGTGTCGCCAGCAATTTCGCCCGCTCCTTGGTCGCCGCCAATGGTCTCCAGGCGACGGTCGACAGCGCGTTCCAGTTCATCGATCGGCGCGTCCACGTCGTCCCCCCACCGATCGGCCTGCTCCTCGGGGTCGGCACATCTGTCGTAGAGTTCGCGCCGCCCGGACTCGGCGTATCGTACGAAGGTCCACTTGGCCGTCCGGGCGCTGACGAGCACCTCGCCGTCGTCCAGTTGTCGAGGGATCGGTTGCTGGGTGACGGATTCGCCCCGGACGGTGACGGAAACGACCGGTTCCGGAGCGAGCGAATCGGGTTCCCCCGTCCGAACGGCCGGGAGAAGGCTTTCGCCCGTTGCTCCTGGTGGAGTTGGAACGCCCATCACGTCCCCGACTGTCGCCGGGACCGCATCGAGACCCACCGGGGTTTCGACGCGGTCGACGGCATCGCCAGGGGCGTCGACGATCAATGGGACCTCGATCAGTTCGCGATAAAGCTTCGGATAGTGGGCGAGATGCCCGTGTTCCTGGAACTCCTCACCGTGGTCGCCGGCGACGATGACGGTCGTATCGTCCCGGAGTCCCCGCTTTTCCAGGGTTGCGAGCAGACGGCCGACGCTGGCGTCCACCTGCCGTGCCGCCCCGGAGTACAGCGTTTGGAGGTCCGCGAGGGTCCGATCGCCCACGGACCGTCCGAGTCCAGCTTTGAGGTGGGCCCGGAGTATCCGAGGGGTGCCCATTTCGCCGTCGGAAGCGGCCTTCACGTGCGCCGGCGCCGGGACGTATGGCGTGTGGGTATCCATGAAGTGAACCCAGCAGAAGAAAGGTGCCTCGGCCGACTCGAGGAAGGCCGTGGCCCGCTCTTCGAGGTCCCGGAGGCGGGAGGTGTTCTCAACTGGGTGCGTATCGTGACCCCGCAATCGACGCCATGCTGACCGGAATGGTTGCGTCGCGAACAGCGACCAGGCCTGGACCGTCGGGTGGGCTGCCAGGGCGCGTCCGACCGGGGTCGAGTGCGTGAGAAACGTCTCGAACTCGTCGAACCCGCGATCATACCCCCAGTACTCCGTCAAAAATCCGTTCGCGGCGTTGAAACCCGCAGTTTCGACGCCGTGCTTCGAGAGGGTTTCCGCAAGCGTCGGCCCGGCCCCAACGCCGATGCCTGGACCGTCGGAGAAGACGGGACGGCCGCCGAGAAGGCTCGGAAACGAGAACGGCGTCCAGTTGCCCTGGGCGAACGCGTTCTCGAAAACGGTCCCGCTCCGCTCGAGCGACTGGAGCGTCGGCGTATGCGAACCGATGGCGTCCGCTCGAAACGAGTCGACCGTCACCAACAACGTCGGACCGGTATCTTCGTCCATGGGCTTCTCGGTCGAACGACCAGTTTACAGACTCTTGGGAACGGGTGATCAAATATGCGTCGACCTCCGAATACGGTGCTATGCCGCCCCCAACAGCCGCAAAGAGCAGCGAATCACCTTAGTCGTCGGCCGAAGCCGGCGCAGTTTCCCGGTCACTTCGCGGCCCAGGCAAGTCCACCTCCGGCAGGAGATCCCGCAAATACCGCCCTGTATGGGACTCGTCATCCCGGGCGATTGCTTCGGGAGTCCCCGTGGCCACGACCTCGCCTCCGTGCTCGCCGCCCTCTGGGCCAAGATCGACGATGTGATCGGCGTTTTTCACCATGTCCAGTTCGTGCTCGATGACCACGACAGTATTGCCCCGGTCCACCAGTCGGTGAAGGACGTCGATCAGTTTCCGCTCGTCATGTGGATGGAGTCCAGTCGTGGGCTCGTCGAGGAGGTAGAGCGTGTCGCCGGCGTCCTTTTTGCCGAGTTCCTCGGCGAGTTTGATCCGCTGGGCCTCGCCACCCGAGAGGGTGGTCGACGGCTGGCCCAGTTGCATGTAGCCAAGGCCAACGTCCTTGAGGAGCTTCAGTCGGCGACGGATGCCGGTGTGTCCCTCGAAGAACTCGTGGGCCTCGTCGACGGACATGTCCAGCACATCCGAAATGGTCGCGTCCTTGTAGGTCACATCCAGCGTAGCGTCGTTGTATCGGGCGCCGTCACACTCCTCGCAGGGGACATAGACGTCCGACAGGAAGTTCATCTCGATTTTGACGGTCCCCTGGCCCCCGCACTCCTCACACCGACCGCCCTTCACGTTGAACGAGAACCGACCCTTCTCGTACCCCCGCTGTTTGGAGAGGTTCGTTTCCGCGAACAGTTCCCGCACGTGGTCGAAAACGTTGGTGTAGGTCGCAGGATTTGAGCGGGGCGTCCGTCCGATGGGCGACTGATCGATCAGCCTGACGTGCTCGATCTCGTCGATCCCCTCGATGTCGTCGTGCTCGCCTGGGTTCACGGAGGTGTTGTCGTTCATTCGGCGAGCCAGCCCCTTGTAGAGTACCTCGTGCATCAGCGTAGACTTCCCGGACCCGGAGACCCCAGTAATCGTCGTGAACTCCCCCAGTGGAATCTCGACGTCGAGGTCGTCCAGGTTGTGCTGGCGGGCCCCTCGAATCGTCAGATGGCCGTCGGGATCCCGACGCTCTGGTGGGACCGGGATCTCTTTTCTCCGGGCCAAATAGTCGCCCGTGATGGATCCCTCGGCGGATGTTACATCTTCGACATCGCCTTTCGCGACGATTTCGCCGCCCGCTTTACCGGGCCCTGGGCCCATGTCGATCACCGTGTCGGCCCGTCGCCAGGTCGCCTCGTCGTGTTCGACGACCAGGAGGGTGTTCCCCAGGTCGCGCAACTCTTCGAGAGTGTTCAGGAGTCGGTCGTTGTCGCGCTGGTGGAGGCCGATCGAGGGTTCGTCCAGCACGTAGAGGACGCCGACAAGGCCGGAGCCGATTTGTGTGGCGAGGCGGATGCGCTGTGACTCACCCCCTGAAAGCGTCGACGCCTCTCGGTCGAGCGTGAGATACTCGAGGCCGACTTCGACCATAAACCCTAATCTGGCGCGGATCTCCTTCAGGATCTCTTTGGCGATCTTCGTGTCCCGCTCATCGAGGTGGGCCTCCATCCCCTCGAAGTGTGCCAGGGCGTCGCCGATGCTCATCTCACTGACTTCAGTAATGGAGGTCCCCTCCACCAGCACCGACCGCGAGGCGGGTTTGAGTCGAGTCCCCTCGCAGGCCGGGCAGGTCGTGACCGACATGTACTCCTCGATGTGGTCCCGCGTGCCATCGCTGTCGGTTTCGACGTATCGGCGTTCGAGGTTCGGAACCACGCCCTCGAAAGGTTTCTCTTTGTGGCGGGTCCCGTTCGAGGTCGTCCACTCGAAGATCACGTCCTCGGTTGTGCCATAGAGAAACGCCTGCTGGACGTCATCCTCCAGTTCCTCGAATGGCGTCCCGACGTCGACGTCGAAGTGGTCCGCCACAGAGTCGAGTCGACGGCGATAGTACGACCGGTTGTAACTCCATGGCTCGAAAACGTGTTTGACGGGCTTCGAGGGGTCCTGAATCACAAGGTCCTTGCTGACTTCCTTCGTTTCGCCGATCCCCTCACACTCCGGGCAGGCGCCGTGGGGGGAGTTGAACGAGAAACTTCGAGTTTCGATCTCCGGAATGTCGATCCCGCAGTGGACGCAGGCCAGGTCTTCGGAGAACTCGGCGACAAGGCGGTCGTCGGCGGTGGTTTCGCCATCACCGTCGCCGTCTCCATCCCCAGACCCGCCCTCGGAACCGTCATCCGAAAGGTCACCGGTCGATCGTGTTGTCGCACCGCCCAGTTCGACGCCCTCGGGCGGATCGGGAACGATTACCTTGATGACGCCCACGGCCTCCTCCAGGGCGGTCTCGACCGAGTCGGTGATCCGCGAGCGGGCCTCCGGCGAGACGGTGATTCGGTCGACGATTACGTCGACCGTGTGGTCATAATTCTCATCGAGGTCCGGGCGATCCATCGTGAGGTCGAACGGTTCGCCGTCGACCTCGACCCTGGCGTACCCATCGCTCACCAGGTCATCGAACCGGTCCTCGAAGGCACCCTTCTGGTCGCGGACGATCGGGGCGGCGATCTTGGCACGCGTGCCCTCGGGAAGTTCGAGAATCCGCGAGACCATTTGGTCGGCGCTCTGTTCGCCGACCTCGCGGCCGCACTCTGGGCAATGGGGCGTTCCGACACGGGCATACAGCAGACGGAGATAGTCATGCAATTCGGTGACGGTCCCGACCGTCGAGCGGGGATTGTTCGCCGCGTTCTTCTGGTCGATCGAGATAGCCGGTGAAAGGCCCTCGACCGTCTCGACCTGCGGCTTGTCCATCTGACCCAGGAAGTTCCGGGCGTACGCCGACAGGCTCTCGATGTACCGGCGCTGGCCCTCGGCGTAGACGGTTTCGAAGGCGAGCGAAGACTTGCCCGACCCCGAGAGCCCGGTGACGACGTTGAACTCCTCGCGTGGAATCTCGACGTCGAGGTCCTTGAGGTTGTGTTCCTCGGCCCCCCTGACCTCGATGTGCTCCTTCGGCATCTAACCGTGTCCAATGCGTGCTCGATAATGGGCGTGTCGATGCACAAACCGGGGTGATACCGAACCACGTGAACCCGGTCGAGCACCCTTTTGAGAGCGAGGCCCATAGCGGGGAGTATGCCGGATGAGGGGAATCGACCACCCCGAGCAGCCGACCTGACGGGCGGCGAGTACGTCGTCAGCCAACCCGCCCTGGGAAACGGCCACCGCGTCGAGGACCCGGACGGGAACCTTGTCCTGAAGGGCACGCAGGAACAACTCGTTATGGGCGAGGAAACGACGTTCGACGGCACCGATGGACGGCCAGCCCTGACCGTTCGGGCAGGAGCAGTCCTCGACATTGCTGGCCACTACACGGTGATCGACGACCGGACCGAGGAACCGATCGTCCTGCTCGATCCACGATTTTCAATGGTGACCGAACGGTGGGTGTTGCGGGACCCAGCAACCGAGGACGTGATCGCGACGATCGAGAACTGGAGCAAAGCGGTCTCCTTTCTCCGCCACCTCCCGTTTGTCGGCGTCGCATTCAGGATCCTCCCCCACGGACTGGAGATCGCCGACGCCGACGGATCCCACGTCGGCACTATCGAGCGGAAGTTCGGCGTGAAAACACGTTACGTCGTCAGGATAGACGACGACCGTACCGTTCCCCATGACGCCGTCGTCGCCGCGACGGCGGTTATCCATGCGCTCGCCGGGACGTAGGCCGTCGGCCGAGTGTGACTGATCGGACCAGTGCGCGAATAAGCCCCATGCCACTAGCGTGCAAACCTGTAGAAAGTTTAATGTGACCCGATTCATCGGGTAGTGTACAGTCATGCCCCAGTACGTACCCATTCGCGAGTGATCCTGTCGCGCCCCGCCGCGTGGCTTCCACGCAGGGCGCACCCTGGGGCCGCGGCAGGATCCCCACGGCATTCGCCGTGGCTGCCGCATCGTCGTTCGACCGACTGCAGCACTCACCACAGACACCAATGAACCGATCACACCGACACGGAAATCCGTCGCACAGTCCGTCCAACCGAAACCGAGCACCGGGCGTCGACCCGCCGATGCTCGCCCGTCGTCCGCTCGCGGCCCTTGCCGCAATGGCCGTCCTGTCGGCCCTTCCGCTGGCAGCGTTGCTGGTCGTCGCGTTCCCTGCGGTCCTCCCCGGCCTGGCTGCAGGCGGTCTCGCCGTCGCCGCACTGCCCCGACTGCGTCGCTGGCGCGGTCCCGCCCGGCTGCGGGTTCCCCGCCTCGACCTCGAGGTGTCCGTCGCCCGCCTCGCCGACGAGTGATCGTCGACGGTCTCTCTGACGATTCAGCATTTTACTGTCGACCGACTCCCTGACGTTTCGGCCCACCCCTTCGTATCGCTGACGTGCCGTTTCATACCGTCTCCGGCAACCACCCGCCGTCCACTTCCACGTTTTCCCCGGAGACGTACCCCGAGTTCTCGTCGAGGAAAAAGAGGATCGCCTGAACGATGTCTTCGAAGGCGGCCGGACGCCCACGCGGCAGGTCGTCGGGGAACTCGTCCGAGTTCTCGATCACGTACGGCGAAACCGCGTTGACGGTGATTCCGTCCTCGCTCGTGTCGGCCGCGAGCATCCGGGTGAACATCAGCACACCTGCCTTCGCGGCGAAGTACGGGAAATTCTTCGGGGAGACCAATCCCTTCTCGGCCGATGCGTACCCGATATTGACGATCCGGCCCCACCCCTGCTCTCGCATCTCGGGCAACGCCCGGCGTGAACAGAGATAGGTCCCGTCGAGGTTCGTCTCCATCACCGTTCGCCACGCGTCGTAGGACAACTGGCTCCAGTGATCCGGGGCGAACGCGCCCACGTTGTTCACGAGAACGTCCACACCACCGAGATCGGCCTCGATTGCGGCGAACAGCGCGTCAACGTCGTCCGGATCCGTCACGTCGGCCTGGACCGTGGTTACCCCGGCGTAGCCGCCCAGTTCCCGGGCCCGTTCGGCAACGGCTTCGGCTTCCTCCTCGCTGGTGCGGTATTGGACGGCAACGGACGCACCCTGGTCGGCCGCCGCCAGCAGGATTTCGCTGCCCAGCCCCTTTGCGCTGCCAGTCACGAGGACGACGCGATCCGAGAGGTCGACATCGATCATACCTCCCGAATGGGACCGAATCGACAAAACATCCGCCCTCCATCAACAAAATGAAACTAATTCTCGAACCAAAACGGCGGTGCCGAGAAGTCAAGGTCAGGCACCAGCCGTCGGTCGTCCTGCCGAACAGGAAGCTAGATCGGCAGATCTGGGTCGGGCAATCTCGTACCATACGAGTGGCCTCGATTGCGTTCGAACGATTCACAACTCACCGAGTCGCACCGGACCGGATCGACGCTCGCCGTCGTCGTCGAACAGCCAGACGAACGCCGGCACGTAACAAAGCCATGCAAAAACATACGCTCCCCCGATGGCGACGCTCAGGGTATCCAGCAAAGCAAGGACGCCATCGACGATTCCAACGACGAATACGACCCCGACCAGCACCGGCAGAGAGGGTCGGTCAAGCCAGTCGTACAAAACGCCGACCAGGGACCCGACGACGTACCCAATGGCGTACCGGGCCATTGCCGCAAAGAGCACGTTCCCCCAGAACACGACTGCCAGCCAGGGGCCGGAGTCCATACCGAAGGTGTCCAGGAGGAGCGTGACCCCCTCGTAAAACGAGTCCTGGACCTGCAGTAGGCTAACGACTGCAAGCGCAGCCGTCAGCAGTCCGACGATGCGCCCGGCCTTGACGCCAGCCCTGCCTGGATCCGATCGTTCGACCATTGGCGTTACGGGGTGGAGGATCGAAACCGATTGTTCGTCGGATCGGATACCTCGGTCACTCCAGTTTCACGGCGGTACCGTACGCGATAACCTCGGACCCACCGTTGGCGATCTCGGAACTCTCCAACCGGACGTTGACGACCGCATCGGCGTTCATCGAGCGCGCGTCCTCCGCCATGCGTTCGAGCGCCTCGTCGCGAGCGTCAGTTAGGAGTTCCGAGTAGGCTTTCAATTCGCCCCCGGTGATGTTCCGGATGCTCTGGGTGATGTCCCGACCGACGTTTCGTGCCTTGACCGTGTTGCCCCGGGCGATACCGAGCGACTCCTCGATCTCGCGACCGGGGACCGTTTCGGTTGTAACGAACTCCATATACGGGGTCCGGTAGCGACGCCGCTTAAATCCCGCCGATTTAAGCCAGGGAACTCCGCCACGTGACTCGATTATATCGCAAACACGGCTCGTCATTTACCCCGCATCGGCATTCACGGCGCTTGGCGTTAGCGTCCAGAAAACTCGCGCACCACAACTGACCGCACCGACAAGAAGGCTCGAGTAGTCAAACCGATTCCGCCAGAAGTTAAGTCCCGCTGACTCGGGGAATTCCATAATGGGCTACTCCGCGGGGATCGATCTCGGTGCGACACACGTCAGGGCCGTCGTAGCAGAGACGACGACCAAACGCATTCTCGACGGGAACGATCCGATTGTCGTCGGCAGGGACCGTCGGTCGACGCCGCAGGGACCAACTGGTGACAGGGTGACGGCGGGTGTCCTCGATTGTCTCCGGGACGCCTGTGGGGCGGCCGGTATCGACCCGACCGACCTCGAAGCGGTCGGGGTCGGATCCATCGGACCCCTCGACCGCGACGCCGGTGCGGCCGTCCGCCCGCCGAACCTCTCAGGGGACGTCGGACGAGTCATCCTCGTCGATCCGATCGCCGACCTGACCGGCTTGTCAGCGACCGAGAGCGTCGTCCTCCACAACGACACGATCGCCGCCATCACCGGCGAGCGCGAACTGGTGCCGGACACGCCCGAGAATGCGGCTTACCTGACGATCTCCAGCGGGATCGGTGCTGGCGTCTGCGTCGACGGGCAGATCCTCTCGGGGTGGAACGGCAACGCCGGCGAGGTCGGGCACGTGACCGTCGATTCAAACGGTCGCCTAACCTGTGGGTGTGGCAAAGATGGCCATTGGGAAGCCTACTGCTCGGGCGAGAACCTGCCCGATTTTGCCCGCCTGCTCCACCACGAGGAGCCAACAGAGACGGCACTGCCGCTCTCGGACGAAGAGTTCGCCGCTCCCGACGTGTTCGATCACGCCCCTGAGGACGACTTCGCCGCACGAGTAGTCGATCGGATGGCCGATCTGAACGCGCTCGGGGTGGCGACGATCGTCCACGCGTATGCGCCCGGGGTGGTCTCGATCGGCGGGAGCGTCGCCCTCGAGAACGAGGCGCTGGTGATCGACGCAATACGCGACCGACTCGAAGCGCACGTGATCACGAATGTGCCCGAAATCCGCCCGACACCGCTGGGGCAGGACGTGGTGGTGAAGGGGGCGCTGGCGAGTGCGGTGTCCGGAACAGGTCAACCGTCCTCCGATGGCACGTCGTGATGTGATGACGGATCGGACGGGACAGCCTCCGTTCGTTCTAACACTGCCATCGTTCCAGCCGCGTACGAAACCAAACCGACACCGACGACGAGGAACCCGATTTCGAGTCGCAAGGCGGCCGACATCGGGAGGAACGGACTGATACCGATTAACGCAGCCATAGCGGTGAGTCCGACACTGAGTCCGGTCCACCGTTGATCCGTCCACCGCTCCCCGGTGGCAAACGCCGGATACAGGTGCCCGGTACGGAGCGTAACGCCGAGACCGAAACCCCAACAAATGCCGGCGACCACGGCGAGGCTGGCGTGGCCACCGATCCAGTAAAGCCCACCGACCACCGCCACTGCTACCAAAAGACTCGCCAGAGCGTCCCGACTCGTGCGTCGCATGACCGGTATACGATATAGCCATTACGCTGCCCGTAAAAAACCTGATGCCTACCCAAGCGCCTTCTGCACCCGCGACGCCACGTCGCGGGCCTTCTCGGCGAGTTCCTCGGGGACATTCCCCGCCTCGACTGCCTCGTCGAGTTCGTCGTCGTCCACGCGCTCGGTGGAGCCGTCGGGATATTTCACCACGTCCACGTGAAGGTCGACGTACCGGATTTCATCGGGGAAGATTTCGACGGGGGTGCAGATGTTGACGTAGGTGCCCTTGGATTCGCCGTCCTCGCCGCGGTAGACGGTGGGGTACCACCACCGACCCTCTGTGAACTTCGTGACCGCGACGTCCCCGCGCTCGCGGGGCGTGCCGAGCGCGTCGTAGGTGCCCGACCCCGAGGCCTCGCGTCGGAGCGTGATCTTGCCATCGGGATCGTGTTCGGTGACCTCGCCCCGCCCCAGGACGATCGTCTGGCCCTCGGGCTTGCCGTGAGCGATGAGCAACCCATCGCCTTCTGTGGGCCCGAACTGTCGGGTTACGACGTCGAAGGGAAACTCGTCGGCGGGATCACAGAGCGCCTCGACGAAGTCGACCGCGCCGCTGGCCGTCTCGCTCCCGGCTTTGATCCGGTGGTGACCGGTCATTGTCGTGGTTACCTCGCGCCGGATTTCGTCCAGCGCGAAGCGCGACTCCCGCCCAAACCAGACCCAGGTGGTCCCGGACGGGGCGGCGATCCGGATCGGAACATCTCCAGCACCCCTGTCGTCTGGCGGGTCGGCGTCAACGGCCGCGGCCAAGTCTCGCGCCCGCTCCGTGGCGTCTTCAAGCGCCGTCCGCATGATGGCCATCTCGACGTCGAGGGCCGCTGGCGCCCAGCGAACACCCCACCCGTCGGGCCACTCCAGGTCGAAGAGTTCGGTCGTCCGGACGAGTTCCGTCGCCCGCTCCCCGGAGACGGCCGCCGTGACGCCCTCCCGGTCCCGTGAGAGAGTCACGAGGTCGGTCTCGACCCGAATATCGCTGCCGAGGTCCGGGTTCCGTTCGCTCCAGGACGGGGCTGGCTCGTGGACCTGCACCCGAAGGCGGTCGTCCTCCTCCACGTAGCCGTCGACCGCATCGTAGGGCACGAACCCGACGCGATCACCCAGGTCGACCATCGCCCCGCTCCCGATCGTCTCCTCGACGACCCCGTCGAAGACCGCGTCCCTGGGCGCGTGATCGGTCCAGACCAGCGCGTCTCTCGCCACCGACTCGATCGCCTCGGAGACGGTGGCGACAGCGTCCGCCTCCCCAGTCACGCCGACGCCAAGGCGGTCGTCCGTCGTCTCCACGGTCGCGTCACTTGGATCGGTCCCGAACGACTCGTCGAACCGGTTTCGGATCGCCTCGGAGGCCTGCACCACGTCGTGACCGTTTTCGTCCAGGCAGTGAGTTAACGCCGTCGCGTAGATGCCCCGAACGCGAACCTTCACGGCTCCGACCCCCCGAATGAGCGCGGTGTCGGTGACCGGTCACCGTTACCGGCCCCGCGTCTCCAGTCGTCGCGATTCATGGTGCCCGGTTCGGGTTCGGGGGCCTTCAGGTGACTGGTCGACACGTGGAGACCGACCGGGAACCCGACGAACCGCCCTGGGTGGGCCCGCTTTTGGGGAAACCATTACGGGGACGGTGTCCCTCCGCGACGATAATGGACGATTCGACGGACCCGATCCAGCGGGCCACCGATCGGTCGCCGGATCTCTATGACGTGACCGCTTGGGAGCCCCGTTCGGCCCTGGATCGCATTGCCACGGTCGTGTACAGGGCCGCGCAGGCGTCGGCCCGGTGGGTGCCCGTGCTCGTCTCCGTGCTGCTCCTTTACTATCAGTTTACGGCCGGACTGGGATCGGCGGTCGTCAACGAAACCGTAAGGCTGCTGGTCGTGCTGTCGATTCTTCCGGCAATCCTGATTGCAGGCTTCGTCTGGTTCTCGGACGTCACGACGAACGAACCGGTGTTCTCCCTTCTCACGACCTTCATGCTCGGGATCGTCCTGGGACCCTTCGCCGGCGTCCTCAACGTCCTGGTCCCGCTCGCGGTCCTCGGCCTGGTCGCTGCCGTTCTCCTGACCTTTGCCGACGCGCTCGGTCGGTCCATTTCGGCCGGGGCGACGGCATCGACCGATCCCGGGTGGATGATCGATCCCGTCGTCCTCCAGAACCTCCCCGAAGTCGAGGGGACGCTCCTGGTCGTCGTCATGGCGCTGTTTTTTTACCTGGTGGTCGGGCCCGTCGAGGAGACGATCAAGTTGCTCGCCGTTCGGGTGTACGCCTACCGAACCGACTCCTTCGACGCGGTCGTCGATGGTGCCGTCTACGGCGCAGTTGCGGGCCTCGGGTTCGCCACCGTCGAGAACGCCCTCTATATCACTGACGCGTTCCAGCAGGTGGGGCAGGCCGCGGATCTGTTCGGAGAGGGCATCGTGGCCGCGAGGGCACTGGCTGGTCCTGGGCACGTTATTTACTCTGCCATCGCGGGGTACTACCTCGGCCTCGCGAAGTTCAACCGGGACAACGCCGGACCGATCGTGGTCAAGGGACTCATCATCGCCGCGTTCTTCCACGGGACGTATAACCTGCTCGTCGGGATCGTCCCAGGGACGATCGCCAACCTGTCCCCGGAGATTACCCGGGAGATGGCACTTATCGGATTCATCGTCGTCTACGACGGGAGCATCGGGTACTTCCTGTATCGAAAGATCAGGCGCTATCGGCGGATCTACCGCCGAGTCGGCGCCCGGAAAGGCGTGGAGCGCGCGATCGAGGCTGACCTGACCGAGTTCGATCCCCCGACCCGTCGAAACCGAAAACCGCCGGAAGGACCTTGAGGGTTCACTCCAGGGTCGAGACGCTTAAGGGTTCGTCGGGATAATTCCCCGTCGGATGGCCCGGAGCGTCGTGGAAACGATTCAACTTGCCGCCACGGTGACCATCGTCCTCCCAGTCGTCTACATCGGGGTGGACCTTCTGGTGAACGGACGAGTCCTTCCTGGCGCCGGATTCCTCGCCGTGGCCACGCTCATGCTCGCCCTCGGGCAATACGTCGTTCGTCCAGGTGACCTCCCTCTGGAAACTGCGAAGCGAGTTACCGGATTCATTGCGAAGGAAGACGACGGCGAGTGACGGGTTTGCGAAAGCCCTGCTTTCGGCGGTTTTGCCCGCAGGATCTGCATCCTCGTATGGGACACAACGGCGGAGTCAGGGCTGTGGAGAACAAATTGTCGAATGATTCGCCCCGGAGCGGCGCTCCGGGACAGTTTCAAATATCTGCCGGCAGTTCGGGCCCCCGTTCCCCCCGAGGCATAACCGGCGGGAGTCGTGCTGTCAGAGGCACCCCGATATCGACTCCCATACGTAATTGATTCCCGGGGGACCTAATCCCAATACCCCATTATCGCGGTATTCTGGTTACTCTCCGAATAGAATCTCGACAACCTTCCGCTGACCCGCCCGAAGGTGCTGGTAAAACGTCGAGGGGGACACGTCCAGGGAGGCCGCCAGGTCCTCCCCCGTGCTCCGCCGAGGACGGTCGAAATATCCACCGACGTAAGCCGTTTCGAGCACCGTCCGCTGTC
>JBKEGM010000014.1:0-19880 GCA_046710005.1 Natrialbaceae archaeon | reverse complement strand
GGGCTGGACCCTCTCCATGGGCCTCAGCGGCTACCACGGTAACTTTCCCTCGGTGGCATCGTTCTTCCCGAACCCGTCGTATTCCTTCATGGACAAGTGGTGGGTCGCGACCATCAGCGCTATCACGGTCGCCGTGACCATTGCTGCCTTCGCCCTGGTCGGCGACCGTCTCCGGGAGGTTCTCGATCCTCGAACGACCTGACGCCGTCACCGAAGTTGACACTCTCCAACACCAATCTTGAATACCATGACACTCATCGACAACGTTTATACGTTCCGAATGGCTGATAGCAGTCGACGGATGGTCTCCGCCTCGCCCTCCACGCCGGCGGGAACCGTTCTCCCGCCACAACGGCCGACTGTTAGCCGACCCGAATCGCCCTGCCACCGATCCACCAAGGGTCCGCCAAGCGTCGACCGACTCGAGCGTTCGACGAGCACCCTCGGAGGGCAACCATGACGGACGCGCCGTTGCTCGCCGTCCGCAATCTGCACACGCAGTTCGAGACCCCCAATGGGACCGTTCGTGCCGTCGACGGGGTGTCCTTCGAGGTCGAGACCGGCGAAACCGTCTGTCTCGTCGGCGAGTCCGGGAGCGGCAAGACCGTCACCTGCGATTCGCTCGCCGGCCTGGTCGAGTCGCCAGGCGAGGTGACCGCGGGCGAGGTCCGGCTCCACGACGGGGAACTCACATCGATGCCCGAATCCCAGCTCCGTCAGATTCGAGGTCAGCGCGTCGGGTACGTCTTCCAGAACCCACAGAACGCCCTCGATTCGGTCTATCGGGTGGGCGATCAGATCGCGGAGGCCGTGCGGTACCACCAGGACGTTTCGAAGGCTGCTGCCAAAGACCGTGCCGTCTCCCTACTCGAACGAGTCGGTATCCCAGATGCAGAAAACCGGGCGGATGACTATCCACACGAGTTCTCCGGGGGGATGAAACAGCGGGTCGTCGTTGCGATCGCACTCGCGTCCGATCCCGACCTGCTGGTGGCGGACGAACCGACAACGGCACTCGACGTTACCATGCAGGCGTCGATCCTTCGCCTACTCGACGACCTGCAGGAGGATCGGGACATGGCAATCGTGTTCGTCACCCACGACCTCGGCGTCGTCGCGGAGATCGCCGACCGCGTGGTCGTGATGTATGCGGGGGAGGTGGTGGAACGGGGCGATGTCCACTCGGTCTTCGACCAACCGGGCCACCCCTATACGCGAGCCTTGTTCCGCTGTCTCCCCGGTCGGGGGGAGCGCATGGAGCCCATCCCCGGATCGACGCCAGACCCGACTGATCTCCCACCGGGATGTCGTTTCGAACCGCGATGCCCGCATGCGGTCGAGGAGTGTGGCTCGCCTCCGGATTTCCACCCGCTGGTTCGGGAGGGACACGAGGCCGCCTGCGTCCATCACCAGCAGGCCCGCACGCCACCGTGGCATGAACGGTCGGAATCCGGGGAAGCCGTGCGGGGTGAGGATGATGACTGACCCGCTACTGGCGGTCAGGGATCTTGAGAAACACTATCCCGTGAGGCGGGGACTGCTCCGGCGGGAGGTCGGTCGCGTTCGCGCCGTCGACGGAATCGATTTCAACGTTTATCCGGACGAGACAGTGGCACTCGTCGGTGAGTCGGGGAGCGGGAAATCGACCGCCGCCGAAACCATCCTCAACCTCGACGAACCGACCGGGGGAACGATTCGGTTCGACGGGCGAGACGTCACCGAGTTTTCTGGCAACGGGAACCGTGAATTCCGCCGCCGAACGGGGGTCGTGTTTCAGAACCCGAACGAGAGCCTCGATCCGCGGATGCGGGTCTGGCAAACGGTGGCGGAACCCCTCGAAATCCATGGGGTTCGGGACCAATCGGACCGTCGGCGTGAAGCCGAACGGATGCTGGGACGGGTCGGTCTCGAGGGCGAGGCGGACAGTTACCCACACGAACTTTCCGGGGGCCAAAAACAGCGTGTGAGTCTGGCTCGGGCCTTGATCCTGAATCCAGACCTCCTGATCGCGGACGAACCCGTTTCGGCGTTGGACGTGTCGATCCAGGCCGACGTGTTATCACTGATTGAGGAACTCAAAGCAGAGTTCGACCTTGCGGTGCTTTTCATTAGCCACGACCTGGCAATCATTCGCGAAATCGCCGACCGGGTCGCGGTGATGTACGCCGGCGAACTGGTGGAAGTGGCGGACGCAGAGACGCTCTTCGAGAAGCCTCAGCACCCCTACACGCGGGTGTTGCTGGACGCTATTCCAACGACGGACCCGGCCGAACGAGGCCAGACCGCAGAGCTGGGGGGCGAGGTGCCTGATCCTGCTGATCCGCCTGCTGGCTGTCGGTTCCATCCACGGTGTCCAACGGTCGTCGCTCCCGAAGACCTGGACGTGCCGGCGGCCGATTGGCAGTCGGTGTTCGAGTTCCAGGTCGCCCTCGAGGCCGGGACGGTCGACGGAAACGACCCGACGACCGTTCGAGCCGAGTACGACCTCGACGACATGCCGTCGGCCGTCGTGGGTACGGTCGATGAGGCCGTCGAGGCCGTTGTGACGGGGGAGGACGAACGGGCGGTCGAAATCCTCCGCGACGCCTTCCAGACGCCCTGCACCCGAGAGGATCCGTCATTGCGCAAGACCCCTCCGGGTCACCGGGCTGCCTGCCATCACTACGATCCGGGTGACTGACGACTCGCGAACGACGGTCGAAACGGTTCTCTATCGGTCGTTCGCGCCGCTGTCGTCCCCGAGAAACGATTGCACCCCCGCTTCGTGTTCCGGCGTGCCGTACGCGTGCGACTGGAGCAGCGCCTCGTATTCGAGCGCCGCCGCCGGGGATTCCGACAGGTTCTCGTGGAGCGCCTGTTTGGCGAGCCCGATCGTCCGGGTCGGCCGGTCGCGGAGGGTGTCGAGCAGGTCGTCCACGACCGCGTCGAGTTCGTCCGCCGGGACCGCCCGGTTGATCAGTCCGAGTTCGGCGGCCTCCTCGGCGTCGATCAGGTCGCCCGTGAAGACGAGGCGTTTTGCGGCCCTGAGGCCGACCAGTCGGGGCAGGAGAAAGGTTCCTCCAGTGTCAGGGATCAGGCCCACCTTGACGAAGGCTGCGCCGAACCGTGCGGACTCGACCGCGGAGGCGAAGTCCGATAGCGCGACGATCGACAGACCCGCGCCAACGGCGTCGCCGTTCACCCGAGCGACGATCGGGACCGGCGCTTCGAGCATTGCTTCGGCCAGTCGGCCGAACGATTCTTCGATCCGCCCGGCGGCCTCGTCCGGACGCTCTTCTATTTCCGCCATCGCGGCGACGTCGCCGCCGGCACTAAACGCCCGTCCCTCGCCGGTGAGGACGATCGCGTCGAGCGATTCCGGGTCTGCACCTTCTATCCGCTCGGCCAGTTCCGCTGCCGCGTCGGGGGTAAACGCGTTCATCGCGGCCGGTCGATCGAAGGTGATCGTCCGGACCCCCCGTTCCTCGGTTGCGTGCATGTCCCTCGAAACCGGGTGGCTCCCGGAAAAGGGTTGAGGTGGTTCGGTCGGTCGGTGGTCCGTCGCTCCTGGCCATACCAATATTTTTAGGCAACCTCCTCCACGCGGAGGTATGGCAATCGTACTCGTTACAGGGGGTACCGGTTTCGTCGGTGCGTACACGGCGGCCGATCTTGTCGAACACGGCCACGAGGTGGTCGCGTTCGACGTTTCGACGGATGCGCGCATCCTAGATCGACTCGACGTGGCCGACGGGGTGGAGATCCGGCGCGGCGACGTGACCGATCCGACGGCGGTGGCCCGCGCCGTCCGGGAAACCGGCGCCTCCCGGGTGATCCACCTCGCAGCGCTGCTCACCAACGGTGCCCGTGAAAACCCCAGGGCAGCGATGGAGGTCAACGTCGAAGGGACGAACAACGTCTTTGAGACGGCTCGATTGCTCGGCGACCAGGTCGACCGGGTAGCCTGGGCCTCCAGTGCCGCCGTCTACGCCCCGCCAGCGAATTACTCGGGGTCGGTCGGGGAGGACGACCTTGTCTACCCGGACACGCTCTACGGCGCCACCAAGGCATACAACGAGCACCAGGCTCGCGTCTACGCCGAGGATTACGACTGCTCGCTCGTCGGACTCCGGCCGACCGTGGCCTACGGTCCCTACCGCGAGACGGGCGGGTCCGCGTTCCTTGCCGATCTGATCGAGAAGCCAGCGCTAGGCGAGTCTTTCAGCGTTCAGTACGGCGACCAGGCGATCGACTGGCAGCACGTGAAGGACGTGGCGCAGGCGTTCCGGCTGGCGGCCTTCGCCCCCGAGCCCGACCTCTCGCAGGGGGTCTACAACGTGACGGGGGAACTCGCGACGATTCGTGAGGCCGCCGAGGTGGTGCGGAGGGTCGTCCCCGATGCCGACCTCGAGGTCTCCGACGAAGGCGAACTCCCGTGGACCCAGGACCTCGACGACGGCGCGGCGCGGGCGGATCTCGGCTACGAACCGGCCTACGATCTGGAGAGCGGCATCCGCGAGTACGTCGAGGTGTTGCGAAACGAACGGGGTCAGTGATGCGATCCCTGATCAGTCCGCCGTCTGGCTATACTCCTCGACCCACTCCGATAGCGTAATGCCCATCGTGGACTGGGTGATCGCGTTCGAGGACGCGTCATTGGCGCTCTTCACGAGTTCGGCCTCGATCGTCCGGGACGGGACCTCGCCCAGGAAATGCGGAATGGCTCGCTGGACGGCGACCGGACAGCCGACTTCGTGGGCCAGTGCGTACCCGGAGATGGAGTGGGGGATGTCGCTCCCGCCGTACGTCTTGCGGTCGGGATCGACCAGGTCGTCGGCGACGTGATCGACGTACTCGTAGCACTTGCCGACGTCGTGCAAAAGGCAGGCGGCGCGGACGACGTCCGGGTCGGGATCCGCTCCGTGAAAATCGCGCTGGACGCGCATCGACTCGACGGCGACCTTGGTGACGCCCCGGACGTGCTCGACGTTGCTGACTTCGTGGATGTTCCAGGCGTAGGGGATGTCATCGACGTGTCGCCAGCCCCCGCGTTCGAGTCCCAGGGTCCACGCCTCGACGACGCGCTCGCGGATGTCGTCGGACTCGATCCCGTCGAGTTCGGGGAACGCGTTGTGTACCTGTGTCCTGTAGTCAGTCTCGGAATCGGCTGGCGTCATGGTCGATCGGTCGCCCCTTTGGCTGTCCCGTCCGTCTCGTCCTTCCAGACTCTTTCCTCGCCGATGAACCGGGGCCGCTCATCGATGGCGAGGAAGTTGTCGACGTCCTCGCGGGCCTTGGCCGCCACTTTCTTCGTCGGGTCGTAGTCCCGGGAGCCTGGGGAGCCAAGCGCGGCGTGGAGATTCTCCAGAGTCTCGAAGTACAGTTCAGCAATGCCGTCGAACTCGGCGTTTTCGGGATCGCTCGGGTAGACCGTGTGATACCGAACGACCCCCTCGATGTCCCTCGCGAGCGGGCTGTGCTTGTTTTCCCAGTAGTCGCGGAACTCCTCGTGGGTCAGGCCCTCCTTCCGGACGAGGAACGCCGAGTGCTTGTAGAGGCCGTCGGTGTCACCGTACGGCGTCCCGTCGATCGCTCCGACGTCGTCCTTCCAGACTTTCTCCTCGCCGATGAACCTGGGGCGCTCCTCGATTGCGAGGAAGTTATCGACGTCCTCGCGAGCCTTCGCTGCCACCTCCTTCGTCGGATCGTAGTCCCGGGATCCGGGAGATCCAAGTGCATCGTGTAGGTCTTCGAGGGTCTCGAAGTACAGTTCGGCGATCCCGTCGAACTCCGTTTGTTCGGGATCCGTCGGATAGACTGTCTGGTACCTGACGACACCCTCAATGTCCTTCGCCAGCGGCGAGTGGTGGTCTCGCCAGTATTCCACGAACTCGTCGTGGGTCAGCGCGTCCTTCCGGACGAGCAGGGCGACGTGTTTGTACATGTCACCCTTCCCTGGGGGGCATGCAGTATAAATTTGGGGGCGGCGTTGGTGTTGAATCGACATTTAAGCCGCGCTTTTATCATTCGGTAGTTGTTTCGATCTTGCCCCTCCAGTTTGCACGAACAAAACGGTTTAGTAGGTCGCCCACCACCTTCGAGATATGAGCCAAGGACGGGACGACGCCGGCCGTTTCGAGGAAACGGTGACCGAACAGGAAATTCTCAAGGTCTTCGATTACGAGGACGACCCCGTTCTGACGGCCCCCGAGGTCGCCGATGGACTTCGCCGATTCGGAAAGGAGATCACGGCGGAAGGGGTTCGGAATCGGCTCGATCAGATGGCGAAAAACGGATTGGTAAGTCGAAAGAAATTCGGTGCAAGGGCGGTCGGCTGGTGGGCCGAGGTCGCTCCCGAACTCGATCCCGAAACCAGTCGGAGGGTCGAAGAACGGAAAGATTCCGACGAGTGAACGGAACTGTAGCGTTCCATGGCGACGGTACTCCTTCATCCCGACGTCGAGAAGCAATTACAATCGCTCCCGAACGACATTGAGAACCGGACTCGATAGAAATTGGAAGAAGCGGGAGCAAATCCCGATCGTCACCTGAAACCGTTGAAAGGGCGCGACGAATATTCACTCCGGATCGGCAAGCGGCGTGCAATCATCGACTGGGACACGAAAAGGGACGAGCTCAGAGTTCTTGAAATCGACACCAGGGACTCTGTGTACCAGTAGTCCTCCAGTCCCACGTTCCCGATTCGGAGTCGGTCCTCGGTCCGGAGCGGATCATCGCAAAGCCCCCGAGATTACGATATCGGTAGCAGGGTTCTTAACGATCGTCCCTGTACGTCGGGAAAGATGTACGAACGCGACTTCATGGAGGGCACCCGCGGGACGATGGCCGTCGACTGGGAGGAGCGGATCGACGTCCCCCGGCTCCGGGAGGACCGCAAGGAGCGCGCCCTGGAGCGAATGCGCGAGGCGGGCCTCGGGGGCATGCTCCTGATCGACGACCCGAACGTGCGGTACGTCACCGGGTTGGCGATGACGGGCGGTAGCGGGGCCGACCACTACACGCTACTGATGGAGGACGGGGGAATCGTTCACTGGGACACGGCCGACCACGCCGCGAACCAGCGGTTCAACTGCCAGTGGCTCGACGATATTCGACACGCCTGCCCTGGACTGGGCAACGTCCCGCGGGCCTCGGGCCGCGACTCGGCGCGGAAGTGGCTCCGTGGGAAGATGGCCGCGACGGTCGTCGACGCGCTGGAAGAGTACGGTCTGGAAAACGAGCCAATGGGAATCGACGTGGCGAACCCGGGCCTCGTGAGCGCGCTGGAGGACCGGGGCGTCGACGTCAGGCCCGACGAGTGTGCCGACGTCATGGAGGACGCCAGGAAGGTGAAGACCCGGGACGAGATCGAGTGCCTGCGCACCGTTGCCGCGATCTGCGAGGCGGGGTTCCAGCGGATCACTGAGTCGGTCGCGCCAGGCCAACGCGAGTCGGAGGCCTGGGGCGACGCCGTCCGCGAACTCTGGCGCCACGGCGCGACGGTGCAGGGCGGCTACCTCACGTCCGGGCCGAACACCTGGCCGAAGCACCAGGCAAACACGACGGACCGGATGATTCGCCCTGGCGAACTCGTGTACGCCGACTTCTACAACGTCGGCTACCTCGGCTACCGGTCCTGTTACTACCGAACGTTCAGTGTCGGCGAGCCGACGGACGCCCAGCGCGAGGCCTACGAGACCGCGGTGGACAACCTCTATCGGGTCCTCGACCGGATCGAACCCGGCGTTACCACCGACGAAATCGCCGACGCCTTCCCCGACATGGACGGCGAACACGCGGACTGGTACGGTGCCGACGAGCACTGGGAGCTGACGACGAACCACTGGGCCCACGGGCTGGGGCTGCAACTGTACGAGGTGCCGCTGATCTGGCGCGGACTCTCGTCCGATCATCCCATCGAGATCGAGGAGGGCATGACGATGGCCGTCGAGACCCAGGAACCGGCCGACCGCCAGGGCGTGCGCGTCGAGGAAATGGTCGTGGTTCGCGAGGACGGTGTCGAGGTGCTCAGCCAGTGGCCGGTCGAGGAGATTACGGTGATCGACGCATGATGGCCGACGCCGAACTCCGGGTGATCGAGTCATGAAACTTGGTACCGGCCTGTTCACGACCCAGCGACGGCCCAACGACGACCGGTCGATGGCCGAGATCCACGACGAAATGCTCGCGCTCGCACGGGCCATCGACGACGCCGGCCTCGCGAGCGCCTGGGTCTCGGAACACCACTTCACCGACGACGGGTACCTCGCCGCCACGATGCCCGTTCTGGGCGCACTGGCAACCGTCACCGACGACGTGGAGATCGGGACATCCATCGCGCTTGCGCCACTGTACGACCAGGTGCGTCTCGCGGAAGACGCCGCGACGGTCGACCTACTCTCGGATGGCCGCCTGTCGCTCGGACTGGCGGTGGGGTATCGCGAGGTCGAGTTCGACGGCTTCGGCGTTCCACGGGACGAACGAGCCGCCCGAACCGAGGACCTCGTCCGCACCCTCCGGGCTGCCTGGAGCGACGGTCCACTCGACTCCGATCCCGAGTTTCACGCCGCGACCCCCGATCTCACCGTCTCTCCCAGGCCCGAGGCGGCACCGCCGATCGTCCTCGGCGGTGACTCAAAACCCGCCGTCAGGCGTGCCGCCAGGATGGGCGACGGCTGGATCGCCCCGTCATCGCTCTCGATGGCAGGTCTCCGGAAACGGGCCGAGGACATCGAGTCAGTGCGTGAGGCCGAGGGACTCAACGGCGACTTCCAGATCTACGTCCTCCAGCACGGCTTCGTCGCCGACTCCAGCGAGGAGGCGTGGGACGCGATGCGTGACGGCTACCTCTACCTCCAGCGTCGGTACGCGGAGTGGTACGGCGGGGAGCCGATTGACGAACTTCCTGAGGATCGAGTGACGGAACTGAAAGAGCAGGCCATCTTCGGCACGCCCGAGCAGGTGGCCGACGAACTCTCCGCCTACGCCGACGCGTTGGGCGAGGACGTCCACGTGGTCCTCCGGACGTTCTTCCCCGGAATCGGAACCGACGCGATGGTGGGGTGTATCGAGCGTCTCGGCGAAGAAGTCCTCCCGAGGCTACCGGGCGGAACGTAACCGGCAGGAACTCGGTCCCGTCGCATTCGATCGCATGGGGTCCATTTTCGTTCTTGGTGAAACGGTCCGCGAACGCGCCGAATGCTCCCACATGTGGCGCAACATGTATCGGTATCGGGCCGATACTGTCGAATATGGCAACCGGAGACCCTCCAGAGGAAACCACGGTCAGCGACCGAGGGATGGTCACGATCCCGGCGTCGCTCCGCCGACGTCTCGACATTGAGGCGGGCGACAAGCTACGGTGGTCAACCGACGAAGACGGCAACCTCACTGTTGAGGTCGTCCGTCAACGTGAGGGCGTTTTCGACGATTTCGAACCTGTCGACGTCGGAGAGACAGACGCTGTCGATGTCGAGAGCGAGTTCGGGGTAGAGTGATGGCAGTTGCATTCCTCGACACCAACGTTCTCTTCGCCAGCGCAAGTGCCCGGGACAACTACCACGACCGGAGCCGGGAGATCGTCCGCGGTATCGATCACGGCGGCCTCCCGGACGCTACCGTGACCAACTACGTCGTCGCGGAGACGTTGAATCTCACCGACAACAAACTCGGTCCGGACGCTGCGAACGGGATGCTGGACCGACTCATCGAGGGGGCACATTTCGAGATCGACTACGCTCCAAAAGCGGATTTCAACGCTGCACAAGCCATCTTCCGCCAGTACGATGAACTCTCCTTCGTGGATGCGACGATCGTCGCGTACATGGAACGTGAAGGAATACAGTACCTGTTCTCTTTCGACGACGACTTCGACGTGATCGAGGGGATCACCCGACTGGAGACGCCGGACGATCCATTCAATTGATGGAACTCCGCGTGACCCCAGGTCAGCCCGATGAAGCCCTGCCCTACAATGGGACCGTCTCGGTCAATTCCCTGGTCGTTGAACCACCCTGTTCTCGATACGGCGGTCACCCGAACCGCTCGAACGGCTGGTTGCACTCGTTACAATAGTACATCGATCGACAGAGCGACGGTCCCTTTGGGTGCTCTCGCTCGGTGTCAGTCGACCCGCAGTAGGGACACTCGGCTTCCTCGTCGGCCCCGCTCGTCTCGACGCTTGGATCGGGACGGCGGGTCATATTGAGAGTCCGAACTCACTGAGTTGGTCCTTCCCGTCCTCGGTTACCATCCCGACCGACCACTCTGGTTGCCAGACAAGGTGTACCTCCGCCTGTTCCACGCCCTCGACGTCGGCGACGGCCTTGCGAACGTTCTCCTGGAGGAGGTCCCGCGCCGGACAGCCCGTGTACGTCAACGTGAGATCGACCGTCGCCTGCCGGTCCTCGACGGTCACGCCGTAGACGAGGCCCAGGTCCAGGACGCTGATCGGCATCTCCGGGTCCTCGACGTCGGCGAGGGCGTCGGCGATACCGTCAGCGACGCCGTTCTCATCCGTGGCACGCCCCGTGGGACCGGTCCAGGGGAAGCCGTCGACCGGCTCGCCGTCCTCGTAGGAAGTGTAGGTGCAGTATTGAGGGCCAGGCCCGTCACTTCCCTCGAATCGCTCGGGGTCCTCAGCCGACATCGTCGGAACCCTCCTCCCGTCCGTCAGCGCACATCGTCCGATTCCTCCATGAGCCGCGGCGGTTCGTCGAGGTCCATCTCCCGGTAGGTGTGGGTGAACTCCTCGAACAGGTCAGGCCAGTGGTCGGTGTGATCGCCACGCCGGCCGATCTTCGCAGGGAGTTCGGCCTTCACGACGCCGTCGTTGGTCACCGGCATGTCGATCCCCAGTGATTCGAGGAACTGGATGACCTCGGCGAACCAGTCCTCACGGACCGAATCGAGCGGTTCGGTCCGGATTCCGAGTTCGACGATGGCGGACTCGCGATCCGTGGGGACGAACAGCGTCAGCCCATACGGAAACAGACGGTTGGCCGCGGACTGCACACGCTCGCGCCCTTCCTCGTCGGTACAGAGGCGTTCGAGCCACTTCTCGGCGTGCTCGCGGTGGTATGACTCCTCTGACTGTACCTTGCCCACCCGGTCGCGGATCCGGGGATAAGACGAATCTTCCAGGGCTTCCAGGTGGAGCTTCTCGTAGACGTCGAACAGGTAGCTCCGGAGGATCGGGTCCGCCCAGTCGCCCTCGGTGAAGGGGAGTTCGACCAGCGTGGCGTGCCGGAAGTCCGACGGGTCGGCCTCCCAGATGAGGTCGGCCTCGCTCGCGCCGAAGTCCTGGAGGAGGTCGTACCACAGGCGGGCGTGGCCGTACTCGTCCTGGGCGACGTTCGAGAGCGCGAGATCGGACTCGAGAGTTGGCGACCGGACCTGCCACTCGGTGTAGCGTTCGGCGAGGACGAACTCGTCGTCCGCCATCGACCGGACGAGGGCCGAGACGGCCTCTCGATCGTGCTCCGAGAGGTCCTCGGGGCCGCCGAGGCGCTGTTCATCACCCGCGACCGTCATGCGCTGTCCTCCCGCTTGCGCTCGGCTTCTTCCTGCTCGCGCTGGGACTCGGCGATCTCTTCGGCGAAGTTCTCGTCGGTGTTGAACGTCTGGGCCCAGCGGTATGCCTTGTCGGTGGTCCCGCCAAAGGTTGCTTCGTCAGCATCCACTTCGCCGATTTCGTCCTTCGGGACGACCCAGAGGCTGTTGGCAGGCATCCGCCGGGCGTGCTGGATCTGGGCGAACGTCAGCGCCAGGTCGCGATCGGGCGCATGGACGTTCCCGCAATGGGTGTGGTAGTCGCCGGCATCTTCCTGGCGGAAGACTTCCCAGATCATGGTCAGTCTGCCGCCCCCGCAGCTTCGGTGGAGTCAGCTTCCGTTCCGTCCCCCTCGATGGCGTCCCGCACCCACCCGACGGCCTCGCGAGCGTCGGCGCGGGTCCCGATTTGCTCGTGGCTTCCATCGTAGTCGTTCTTCGCGACCTGCCAGAACTCGTCCCAGTCCAAGTCCGACTCGCGCACCTCGTAGCGGTCGGCGTCCTCGTCGTAGGTGATGCGCGGTTCGTCGGGAATCTCCAGGCCGTACCGCTCGGCCTTGGGCAGGTAGGCGTTGAGGAACGCCGTCCGGAGTTCGTCGTTGCTCATCTGCTTGAGGCCGACCTCGGCGGCGAAGTCGTGGTGGGTGCTCTGGTCGTCGGTCGGTCCGAAGAACTGGAGGATTCGGGGCCACCACTCGTCGAAGGCCTCCTGGAGCTTCTCCCGCTGGGCCCGCGACCCCGTGGCCAGTTCCCGGAGGATCGACTCGCCGTGCTTGATGTGAAAGCCCTCCTCGAAGCAGATCTTGTCCATCGCGTGGGCGTAGGGCTCCCAGCTGGTGTTCTTCAGCGTCGCCTGCCGTCGCATCGCCGCGCCGTCGACGAAGAAGCCGATCATCGGCGTCTCGTACCACGTCTCCATCGGATAGTGGAAACAGTTGAGGAATTTGCCCTCGCCCTCGGCAAGTTCGGTCAGCATCTCCTCGCGGGTCTTGACCCCGAGTTCTTCGGCCGCCCGGTAGAGCAGCTGTCCGTGCCCGATCTCGTCCTGGACCTTCGCCGAGAAGGCCAGTTTCCGGTCGAGCGACGGCGCCTGCCGAATGAAGGGCCGTTCCAGATACGCGCCCATGATCTCGGAGTTCGCGTGGAACTGGATCATCCGAGTGGCCGCCTCGCGGTATTCCCTGGGCACGTCGTCACCCGGACCGAACTCGCGGGGGCCGGCGCGTTCCGTTACCTCGGATACGTCCATGATCTTTCGTGTAGGAAGTGCCCGGCGCGGGTAGCCCTTTGCCCATATATAACGGGGTTTTAAATAACTGGGGCGGCGTATGGGTGATATGATCGAGGAGTGCCTCGCCGTCGAGATCCGGGTTACCGGCGACGAGTGCCCCCTCGCGGAGGCATCCGCAGTAACTGGCGTCGCGATCGACGCGGAACCGCCACGATTCCGCGACGACGGATACTCCCTGTTGCGCTTCAGCGCTCCGATCGACGAGGGGTTGATCGAGACACTCGGGGACGACGAGCGTATCCGGTATCTCCACCGCACCGGCGGCACGGAACGGGGAACCTATCGGTGCCTCTCGCTGGCACCGTGCGTCGTTCGCGTCCTCGTGAACGCCGGGTTTCTTGTCGAGTCCCTTCGCTACCGGGACGGCGTCGGTCACTTTAGGGGGACTGTTGTCGGACACGACGTACTCCGGGGGGTGATGGACACGGCCGGCGACACCGTCGGCGTGCAATTGGCGAGCGTCTATCCCCTGGGGCCCGATGACGAAACGGCTGTGGCCGGACGCTGGAACCTGACGCCGAGACAGGAGGAGGCCCTCCGAACTGCGCTGGCGATGGGTTACTTCTCGGTCCCCAAGGACGTTACCGCAGACGAAGTCGCCGACGAACTCGGAATCGGTGCGTCGGCGTTCCTCGAACGACTTCGGCGGGGTCAAGCATCGTTGTTGTCCCAGGTGTTGTAACCGTGGCTGTCTCGGGTGCTGTATCCATTGCTGACCGGGGTAGCGAAGCAATCACTCGGTTTTGTAGACGCCCCGAACCTCGGCCACCGTCGTGCCCTCTTCATCAAAAACCACGACGTCGACGGTCCCGACCTCCCCGCCGATCCGGACCACGTCGGCTTCAGCCTGAAGGCCACCAGTGGCCGCCTCAAGGTAATCGATTCGCATGTCTATCGTCGGCACCGGCTGGTCGACGACCGACACCAGTGCTGCCCCGCCGACGGTGTCGGCCAGCGTGAACGTGACGCCGCCGTGAGCAACGACCCGGTCCTCGTTCCAGGAGAGTTCGGGGCGCATCTCGACGCACCCCTCCGCATGGCCGTCGGCAACTTCTGTCACCTCGATACCCAGCAGGTCGGCGAATGGCATTCCCTCGAAAAAGCCCTCGATGTCCATGACCGCAGGTTTGTGTGAGGGGACGTAAAGGTACGCCACCTCGGCGGGTCGACCGGAGACGGTACACCGCTGATCGTATTCGATTCTATATACTTTCGGATCTCCGACCCAAACCTTTTTGCTTTTTAACAAGTATCACTAATTCAGCATGGTTCAAGCCTTTACGATGGTGGAAACGGCCTCCGGGGCGTCGGAAGGAGTAGTCGAATCGCTCAAGGGTGTCGACACGGTCATCGAGGCGAACGTCGTGGCCGGTGACTACGACGTCATCGTCGAGATCGAAACGACAGAGGTCCACGAGGTCTTCGAAACTGTTTCCGGAGTGGTCGGCGGCCTCGAGGGAGTGCTCGATACGAAGACGTACGTCGCGCTCGGTGCGTAATCGTCGTGTGCAGCCCTACCGGTTGGTTCAGTGCTCGAGTTCTTGCAGATCGTGGTCCGCTGCCAGTGTTTCAAGGTCCTCCTTTTGGTGCTGAAGTCGGTCGGATAACGACCCATATACCGACTCGAATAGGTCCGCCGGGGATGACTGGGCCGCCGATTCAGCGCGGTCGACCGCCCTGTCGAGTTTCTCGTCGGCATTCTCGTTCACAGCCTCGACGAACTCGTCGTCGGCGACGTCCTGCTCCCGGAGGTACTCCTCGTAGCGCTCGAGTGGGTCCCGGGTTCGCCAGTCCGGGAGGTCGCCCTCGCGGTCACGGTAGCGACTGGGATCGTCGCTCGTGGTGTGTGCCCCCTGCCGGTAGGTAAGACTCTCGATCAGAACGGGTTCTTCATTCCGGGCCTTGGCGAGCGCAGTCACGACGATTTCGTGGACGGCAAGCGGGTCGTTGCCATCGACCTGGCCGCCCTGGAAGCCATAGGCGTTCGCTTTGTCCGCGATCGTATGACTTGCCGTCTGTTGGCTTCGGGGCTGGCTAATGGCCCAGCCGTTGTTCTCACAGAAGAAGACGACCGGGGCGTCGAACACGCCGGCGAAATTGAGCCCTTCGTGGAAATCCCCTTCCGACGTTGCCCCGTCCCCGAAATAACTGAGGACTGCTCCGTCGTCATCGGTGTAGTTCATCGCCATTCCCACGCCGGCCGCCTGTGGAATCTGTGACGCGATCGGGATGGTCTGTGGGAAGGTGGGCAGATCGTGCTCGGACTCGAATTCGGGATACCCGCGCCGAAATCGGAGAATATCACTCATGGGAACGCCGCGGGCGATCTGCATCGCGTTCGAACGATAGGTGGGAAACAGCCAGTCGTCGGCGGTGAGCGCGCTGGCGGCCCCGACCTGGGAGGCTTCCTGCCCCCTGAACGGTGGATAGCTACTCATCCATCCACGACGCTGCAGCGCGACCGCTCGTTCGTCGAACCGGCGTGCGAGCACCATGTCCCGATAGAGTTCTCTTGCGAGGTCCTCGCCGAAGGGCGTGTCGGCGAGGTCTCGCTCGCCGATGATTCGGTGCATGGGCATTGCCTCAGCCCGCCGTCACCAAATCGGTGTCGGAACGGGAAGTTTCCGCCACACCGACACACAAAAGGGAAGCGACCGGCAACTGAACGCCACGCCAACGATGTTCACGCCTGGGACCATTATCGGGACCGCCGTTGTTTTCGTCCTTAACACGTTCGTCGTGGCCGTCCTCTTTCGGTTCTTCCGGCTTCAGCTTCGCACTCGGTGGGGTGTCGGGGCGCTGACCCTCCTCGTGCTCCCGATCGCCCTGTTTGCGACCACGGCGATACTGACCGGAATTCTTGGCCTTGGGGGCGACGTTGGTGGTCGAGATACCGTGCTGTTCGTCGCGTTCCTTTCCCCTGGCGTCATCGGGATCGCTATCGATCTGTTTTGGCGGCACTCGCCCCGGGAAGACGGTCGTTCTGGTCCCCCTGGGAAAACGCGTCACTAGCGCTCCTGGAGAACCTCTTCGAAAACCTCTTCGACTTTTTCAAGGACGACCTCTGGCGGCTGTGTGGCGTCGACTTTGAGGAACCGTTGGGGCTCGTTTTCGATGAGCCGTTCGTAGTTGTCCCTGACCGCTGCGAGGTATCGTTCCCGTTCGAACTTGTTCGCGGCGTCCGATCGCTGGGCCGCAGTGTCCGGGTCCAGATCCAGATATATGGTGAGGTCCGGATCGATCGAGAACGCATTGTGGATCCCCCTGATGTACTCCATCGGCCGTCTCACGGAACCATCGAGTGAGGCGCCCTGATACGCGAATCTGGAATCGTAATATCGATCCGAGATCACGAGATCGCCGCGGTCGAGCGCGGGCCGTATCGTGGACTCCAGATGGGCTGCGTGATCGGCCGTGTAAAGGAACATCTCGGCGAGTGGATCGGCGTCGTCGTCGGCGAGGGAGCGTTGAACCGCTTCCCCGTACCACGATCCCGTCGGTTCTCGGGTGAACGTGGCCTCCGGATAGACGTCCTGAAGGGCTTCCCAAACCGTCGTCTTACCGCTACCGTCGAGTCCTTCGAGCGTAACGAGCATACTCGGGGCTTGCCGGTCCCCATAGTAAGCCCTTCCGGGCTCCGGCCATCGTCTCCATCCATTCGGTTCGGCCCCGGACTTATGTCGCCCCGACCGTTTGCATTGGTATGGAAATTCTCGTCACTGGCGGCACGGGATTCGTCGGGTCCCATCTGTGCAACGAATTAGCCGATCGCGGTCACGCGGTGACGGCGCTGGCACGGACGCCTGACGGGGAGAGTCTGGCCGACGAAGTCGACACCGCCGTCGGCGACGTGACGGCCTATGACTCGATCGAAGAGGCGTTCGAGGGACAGGATTCGATCGTCAATCTGGTCGCTCTGTCACCCCTGTTCAAGCCCAAGGGCGGTGACCAGGCCCATTTCGAGGTTCACCTCGGCGGCACGGAAAACGTCGTTCGGGCAGCCGAGGCCCATGGCATCGACCGGATCGTCCAAATGAGCGCCCTGGGTGCGGATCCCAGCGGGCCGACGGCCTACATTCGGGCCAAAGGCCAGGCAGAAACCGTCGTGCGAGAATCAGCGCTCGACTGGGTGGTCGTCAGGCCGTCGGTGATCTTCGGCGAGAGAGGTGAGTTCGTCTCCTTCACAAAGAAGCTCACGCCGCCGGGCATCGCAGGCCTTCCGGGCGGCGGGAAGACCAAGTTCCAGCCCATCTGGATCAGGGATCTCGTCCCAATACTCGCCGACTCCGTCGAGGCGGACGCGCACATTGGTGAGTCGTACGAGATCGGTGGTCCGGAAACCCTCACGCTCAAACAGGTCGCCAAACTTGTCAGGGGTCGCGTGGCGGTGATTCCGATCCCGATGGCGGTCGCCGGGTTCGGCCTCACGATTGCCGGTTCGATACCTGGGTTTCCGATGGGCCGGGATCAGTACCGATCGCTCAAGTTTGACAATACGACCGATGACAACGCTGTGGCAGCGTTTGGGGTGGACCAGATCGAACTCCAAACCCTCTCCGATTATCTGAAGGAATACTGATGAAGTCAGGTGTTGGCTCCACTTCGCGCCTCGTCTTCGGTAAATTTAAAAAGAAGGTTGTAACCCCTGAAATGCTTTCTTTCAGCTAACAATAACCGCCAGAATCGACGCGTCCCATTGCGATTATTTCGGGCGATTAGTTGTGCTAACCGTTCTCATCATCACAAGGCTTATACGCCCATTGATACTCAGTAATACATTGCAACGGAGCCCCCTAACCAAGTATGAAACTGGCGATGATCGGATTCGGACAGGCGGGCGGAAAAATTGTTGACAAATTTCTCGAATACGACGCCGAGACCGGGAGCGGCATCGTGCGGTCTGCGGTGGCCATCAATACGGCGAAAGCCGATCTGATGGGGCTCGAGCACGTGGGAGAGGACAATCGTGTCCTCATTGGGCAGGCGCGCGTGAAGGGCCACGGCGTCGGCGCGGACAACGAATTGGGCGCGGAAATCGCCGAGGAGGACATCGACGAGATCCAGGGTGCAATCGACAACATCCCTGTTCACGAGGTGGACGCTTTCCTCATCGTCGCTGGCCTCGGTGGTGGGACTGGATCGGGTGGCGCGCCAGTCCTCGCGAAACACCTCAAACGAATTTACACCGAACCAGTGTACGGTCTGGGGATCCTTCCGGGGAGCGACGAGGGTGGCATCTACACGCTCAATGCCGCACGGTCGTTCCAGACGTTTACCCGGGAGGTGGACAACCTCCTCGTGTTCGACAACGACGCCTGGCGGCAGGCAGGCGAATCCGTCGAAAGCGGGTACGAGGAGATCAACGACGAGATCGTTCGACGGTTCGGGGTCATCCTCGGAGCCGGCGAAATCGAAACTGGCCAGGAAGTGGGCGAAAGCGTCGTCGACTCGAGCGAGATTATCAACACGCTGGACAGCGGGGGCGTCTCGACGGTCGGGTACGCCACCGAGTCGGTCGACCTCTCCGACGATAACGGCCTCCTCTCGCGGTTCACGGGTGGAGATGACAGCGAGGACGGTATCGACGCGGCGAATACGACCAACCGAATCACCAGCCTCGTTCGCAAGGCTGCACTCGGTCGGCTGACCCTTCCGTGCGAGATCGAAGGTGCGGAACGAGCCCTGCTCGTCATGGCCGGGCCGCCGGAACATCTGAACCGGAAAGGTATCGAGCGCGGCCGCAAGTGGATCGAGGAGCAGACCGGTTCGATGGAAGTTCGAGGCGGTGACTACCCGATCAACGAGCCACAGGTGGCGTCGGCTATCCTCCTCTCGGGCGTGACGGACGTTCCGCGAATCAAGGAACTCCAGCAGGTGGCCATCGAAGCACAAGACAATATCGAGGATCTTCGGTCACAAAGCGAAGAGAACTTACAGGAATTAGTCGAAGATGACGACGATGAGCTTGAGCCGCTCTTCTAAACTGGTTGGGCTGTTTCTCGTAGCCGCGCTCGTCGTCGGTGCGGTGGCAGGAACAGCGACCGCCATAGACCTGCAGAACGAGGACGTTCCGGAGGAGGCAGAGGCCGGAGAAAAGATAACCGTCTCGTTTACGCTCAGTGAACTGTATCAGAATCCCCAGTTTACCGAGTGGAGTCTCGGTGGTGAAACCGAGTTGGAGAACGCGACTTGGACCGTCGAACACAAAAACGACATGGGGAACACGGTGAACGTGACTCAGGTTGACGGCCAGGAGGTTACCGCCGGACCGTTCCAGGCGAACGGCGAGGTGAACGAACTCCAGGTGGAAGTGACGGGGACGGTCCCGGAGCCAGGTAACTTCACGTACCCCGAAAACGAGACCTTCCTGGTCGCGGAAATCACCCAACAGCGACAGGGTGGAACGAGCAACGATATCGGCACGTGGTCGGCACACCACTACACGGCTGAAAGCAAGGAGGCTCGAAACAAGATCCGTGAGGCCGAAGGGGCCATCGAGGAGGCCGAGGACGCTGGCGGGTCGGTGACGAATGCCAAGGACAAACTCTCGAACGCGATCAAATTCTACGAGAGCGGTCCAGGTGGATTCGAGAACGCAATCTCGAACGCGGACGGTGCCATCGAGGACGCCGAATCCGCCCAGAGCAGCGCAGAGTCCCGACAACAGCGCAACCAGTTGTTGCTGTACGGCGGCATCGCCATCGTCGTGATCCTCATTATTGCTGGAGGCATCTACTGGTACCGGCAGCAGCAGGAAGACTATAGTCGGATGTAACCCCTCACGGATATTTTTCCATGCGTGTCTTGGTACCGTTTGACGCCCGTGATCCGAAAACTCGCCTCAAGGGGACTCTCGACCGTGCGGAACGGTCCGGGTTCGCCAGCGCGATGGTGGAGGACGTGGTGGCCGCCGTTCGTCGGGCTGGCGGCGAACCGACCGTGCTGGCTACCGCCGACGTCGACGTGGCGGCGCCTGTGGCCGTCGACGATCGGTCACTCACGTCGGCGATAGACGATCAGCTCGAGGCTGCCGATGATCCAATTGCGATCGTCATGGGGG
>JBKEGM010000013.1:0-19986 GCA_046710005.1 Natrialbaceae archaeon | reverse complement strand
ACGACGTCAACCGAAAACCGACCTTCGAAGACCTCGACGAACAAGTCTTCCGGGAGTACGCCCGTCACCTCGCCGGAAATCGAGGACTCAAGCAGAACACGGTACAAACCTATTACCGCTATATCTCCGCGTGGTGTGGCTGGTGCGTCAACGAGGGCTACCTCGAGGCGCACTACGCTCAGCGAGCGAGTGCGATGGCACCGCTTCCCGATGACGACGGCCGCAAGCCAGGCGACCAGCAGGCCTGGACGTCCGAACAGCGCCACGCGCTCACCCGTCACGTCGACGAGCGGGCCCGCGACGCCATCGAGAAATACACGACGCTCCCGGAGGATGTTGATCCCCTCGACAGACAACGAGCGCGATACACTGCGCTGAAGGCGGCTCGTGACCGTGCCCTCGTGTTCGTCCTCGCGTACACGGCCGTCCGGGTTGGAGAGCTGCTTCGGGACCCGAACGATCCGCGCCGGCGCGGCGTCCGCTGGGAGGACCTCTCGCTCGAGGACGGGAGTATGGACGTCTATCGAAAGAAACAGCAATGGGACGCCGCGAGCCTCCCCGATCCGGTCATTTCACCGCTGCGGAGCTACCGGAGGTTAATGGATCCTCCAACTGAGCGGTGGCCGGTGTTCCCGACGCTTGACCAGCGGACGCTCGCAGGACATGTCCAAGTGGGGCTAGCTGACAGAGGGGAAGACCCGGATACAATTGATGAGCGACGTGAGGCATACGCTCGGGACCTCCTGCTGGCGCTCGATGAAGATATTCGGCCGCCGTCGATCACGACGGACGGCGCACGGTCGATTCTCCAACGACTCTCGGAGGCCGCAGAGATCGACATCGATCATCCGAAACACGATTATCTCGCCCCCCACGGCGGTCGCCGCGGGATGGGAGAAGTACTCGTCCGGGCGTTTGGGTACACGGTTGCCGCCCGCTACCTGGACAATTCCGAGGAGATGGTTCGCGAACGCTACTCTCATATCGAGGCAGGCGAACTGGGGGACGTCGCCACAGAAGCGCTCGACGAAGTTGATAAACAGTCCGAGTGAATCGCCTCGGGGTCGAGCGGTTCGAGAATCGGAAATCCTCGTCATCACGGGAATCTTTGATTTCTGTACGGCCCCGAAGTACTCGTCCTGCTTTCTCTGTAAAAAAGTTTGTGAAGGTTCCTCTCACGTTCCCGTGTTATGTTGGTTATGTCGAGAATCCCGTCGGTGAGCGATCAGACGAGTGGTAACTGTTCTGGCTCCACTAGGAGGTGTCGTATCGACAATCTCCATCGGAAGACGTAGAGCATATACGGCCAAAGAGTACCACCATCGGATTTACAATATATTCCAATCATTATTATAATATGATATCAGCTATTAGTTAAGATTACTCCGGAAGTTGAACATGTTCGGATAAAGGGCAAATTGGGTTACGGTATTCCAACCGCATATGCGTGTCAGACGAAGTACCCTCGCGAAAATACTCGCGGGCATTTTTGTACTGAATCTCGTTGTAATGGGAGCCGGCGCGGTGTATACGTATCAGCAGGCACCAAACATTCCCGCAAAAGCCGTCGGGCCAGATGGCGAAACGGTCGTCACTGAGAGCCAAGTCCAAACCGGGAAAGAAGCCCTTCAAGCGAACGGTTTGATGGATTTCGGATCGGTCCTGGGTGAAGGCTCGTACTTCGGCGAGGATTATACCGCTCGAGCGTTATCGCTCAAACGCGATGCAATGCGGGATTACTACGCGAAGGAACAGTTCGGCACCGATTACGAGTCACTCGACCGCTCCCAGACTGATGCCGTCGATGCAACAGTCGAAAACGATCTCGAGGAGGGGACCACCGACAGTAGTGAACCAATCCAGTACTCGGCCGCAGAAGCCTATGCACACAAACAAGTGCGTGAAACCTTCGTCGAGCGCTACAAGAACGGTGAACTCGAGGCCGGTATCGCGTCGGGGACAGTCGAATCAGCAGAAGACGCACGACGAATTGCCGACTTTGCACTCTGGACCGCATGGATCTCACACACCAACAGACCGGGAACGGACACGAGTTTCACGAACGAGTGGCCCCCGGTCCCCGGCACGGGTAACGGAGTCTCCGACACCGCCATGCTGTGGAGCGTCGTCGCGTTGCTCTTCCTGGTAATCGGAATCGCAGGGATTGTCTGGCTCTTCTTCGCTATCCAGTTGCCCGAACCGGAACACGAGGGCGTCGACATTCCCGACCCCAGAGAGACATCGCTTCTCCCCTCACAAATTTCGTCGGCCAGGTTCGTCCTGTTGGCGGGCGGATTGTTCGTCGTCCAGACGCTGCTCGGCGGCGTCATGGCACACTATTACATCGAACGTGGCGGCTTCTATGGGCTGGGCGAGCTCCTCGGCGTGAACCTCGTCGCCATTCTTCCGTTTCAGGTCATCAAAGCATGGCACATCGAATTGGCCATCGTCTGGGTCGTCGCCCTCTGGATCGGCGGCGGCATCTTCGTTGCTGCCCTCCTTTCCGGACACGAACCACGGTGGCAGGCGACGCTGACGAACGTCCTGCTCGGCGCCGTCACGGTCGTCGGCGTCGGCGCACTCCTCGGAATTTGGGCAGGCACGCTTGGACTGTTCGATGGGGATCTGTGGTGGATTCTCGGTAACGAGGGCCTGGAATACCTCGAGATGGGTCGCCTCTGGCAGGTCGGCGTCCTCGTGGGCTTTCTCATCTGGGTCGGATTGATGTACCGGAGTCTCAGACCGCTACTCCAGCAGGAACCCCGGTACGGCATCGGGCACATGCTCCTGTACGCCGGCGCGTCAATTCCGGGACTGTTCCTAGCCGGGTTCCTCTATACGCCCGAAACGAACTGGGTGGTCAGCCAGTTCTGGCGCTGGTGGGTGGTTCACATGTGGGTGGAAGGCGTCTTCGAGTTCTTCATCGTTGCCACCATAGCGGGGCTCCTGCTCTCGATCGGACTGCTGAGAAAACGGGTGGCCGAGAAAGCGATCCTCCTCGAAGCGGCCCTAGTGATGGGGACCGGCATCGTCGGCGTGGCCCACCACTTCTGGTGGATCGGCATGCCGGAGGGCTGGATCCCCATTTCCAGCGTCTGGTCCACCCTCGAGATCGTCCCCCTCGTGATCATCCTCTATGACGCACTCTCACAGTATCGGGCGATGCGCGGCGCAGGCACCGGGTTTGCTTACACGGTTCCGCTGCTGTTCGTCGTTGCGAGTGGTGCGTGGAATTTCATTGGGGCGGGAATCCTTGGCACCATCATCAACTTCCCCATCGTCGGATACTTCGAACACGGCACGTATCTCACGGTCGCTCACGCCCACGCGGCCTTCTTCGGTTCCTTTGGCATGCTCGCCCTGGGTCTCGGTGCGTTCGTCCTCAGGTACACCACGACCGATGCCGTCTGGCCAGAAAAACGGTTCCGGCAGTCGTTCTGGCTCATGAACGCCGGACTCGCGCTCATGTTGCTCCTCTCGGTGGTCCCGATCGGGTTCCTCCAGCTCGACACCGTCTTCTCCGCGGGGTACGACACCGCGCGCTCGATTGGGTTCTACAACCGGCCGCTGATCCAGGGATTCATGTGGGCGCGGATGCCCGGCGATCTCCTCGTCATCGTCGGGGCACTTCTGTATACAGTGACGGCCGGTCGGGCGCTTCGAGCACAACGGACCAGCGTCGAGGACGACAAAACAGTTGCTGGTCAGGCGCTACCGAGCGACGACTGACCAGCGTTCGGGCCGACGATACGATCGGTAGAACGACGCACCGCCGATTGTCGGACTGGCCCGGTAATCAGCGGGAAACGACTGCAACGGATCCTTTCGACCGGCCAGCCTTAACGGACGTTCATTCTTCCCAGTTCACCAGCCGTTGTTCGCCCTCGAGTTCCCGGATGTCGCTCACCTCTCGAGTCACTTCCAGCGTTCCCCTGTAGCGGCCGCTTCCGTCTCGGAGGGCGAAATACTCGATCACGACGAACGCGTCGTCGTTCTGGATCCAGAATCGCGCCCGGTCCTTCGTTCCGGAGCGAAACGCCGAAAGAATCTCCTCAACCTTGTCGACGCTCTCGGGCGGGTGGCAGTTCTGCACGGTCCGACCGATGATCGATCCTGATCGGGGAAAGATCCGGTCCTCCGGGTTGTTGAAGTATCGAACCCGGTCGTTCTCGTCGACGTAGGTCACGTCAACCGGAAGCGAATCGAACAGTAATTCGATCTCGTTCAGGGACAGTGTCCCGGTTTCGAGTCCGAGTTCCACCGCGCCGGCTGGCAAGTCTCCCGCGCCCTTCGATTGTGGCGAACTAGCCACATCATTGTCGGTTTCCGTCGAGGTGGACTCCAGATAGGCGAACTCCGGCTCGATTTCGAAGTAACCGATCTCCGCACTCTCCTGCTGGATTGTCCGCCATTCGTCATCCGTTAGCGTCGACATTGCCACCGGGAAGATTATCCGTTCTTCCTTGAAGATCAACCCCCGAAGCATGGTCGAACACTGGTCGCAGAGATTCGACAGCGTTTCTGGGTCCACCTCGGAATTTGAGACCATCGTCTCTATCGTCTTCCGATGCGAACGGATGTCGTCGTGAATCGACCACATGACATCGAGCGGTCGATCGTGTTTCCAGTGATCCTCCAAGTACGGGAACAGTTCGTTTTCCTTCCGAACGAAGTGTCGGTCGATCTCCTCCAGTGCTTCGATGTGAGTCTGCAGATCACCGACGGCAGCGAGTGGGGGCCTGTCGGCACTTTCGATATCGTCTATAAGGCGGCTGATTTCGGATAAGTGGGACTCGATGGCCCGGTTTTCCCGCAGCATGTTATCGATCGGATGACCGCTGTCCGGACGGTCCCATTCGTGGGCTTCGAGTGCGGGGCGAAGAACTTCGAGGATCGGTTCGATTTCCTCTTTGACCCCCTGTATCGACACGCCTTCGTTCAACAGCGTGTCCTCGATGACGAGCACGTCGTACGGTCTAACCGCTTCGATCGCGTCCTCGTACTCCGGTGTGATCCCGTCCGTATCGTCCCCTTCGTGAACTCGAGTGACAAACTCGTATAGCTCGCTGACTCGTGGAGATTGCTCGACGTTGTCGATAAACTCGGACATTGAATGGATACCTCTTTGGAGCTATTATTTAGGCATACCTAAATTTGCCGATCTGGAGATCACAACACCCGATTACTCCTCCACCGTCTCCGCCGATGCCGCCAGGTCCGCAACGCGGTTGGCCAACTGATTGTGGCCAGTCCCCTCGATTAGATCGAGATTGCGCTCGGCCGTCTCCAGCGCGGCTTGGAACGCGCCGGAGACGAGCGTGATGGCCGTCTGCAGGTCCTGAGTCACGCTCCGCGTGACGATCGAAACGAGTTCTCGGGACTCGGACAGCACGTCCAGACAAACCTCCGCGATAGCGAGCGGGACCGCGACGAGTCGCTTCCGGACGCTCTCGCTCAGGTCCGGCGACGAGCCGCCGAAGGCGGATTCGACGGTCCGGGCATCCGCGTCTGACAACCTTCCCAGCAGCGACCGATCGGCGGACAGGGTTCTTTTAGCCTTCACGATTCGCGTTCGGCGGTTGGATTGCCCCCGCTGTAACGTGTGAATCGCCGTCATTTCCGCCAGCGCGGCACCGATCGCACCGACCGCCGCGGCTGCCGATCCGCCCGCGGGAGCTACGTGTCTGGAGGCAATCCTATCGAGAAACGGGGTCAGCTCGAAACGGGACTCCATTATTATCCCTGATTCAGTTCTCGTCCGCCTATAGGTTTCGCCGCGACTCACTCGCCGTCGAGCCAGCGGCGTCGCAACCGGTCGAGTTCCGTCCTCGTGACGAACGTTCCGCGAGGTCAATCCTGACCGGACCGCGGAGTTCCTGTTGACCGTCATGCTGGGCGGGCTGTTTCGACGCGCGACTGCCGACGACGTCGACGTCGACGCCGTCCACGACGAACTGGAATCCGTCGTTCGGGCTCGACTGCTCGAAACGACGGGACCCAACTGAACGAACAGGTTCGGGCGTGAGGCTATCCGGTACGTCCCCAAACGGAAGTCTGCATGAGCGGCTGCCACCTCGTCCCGCCACTTCCAACCGAGCATGGGGCCACGTCGGTGCTCGTTGTCGGCTTGCTGACGCCAGTAAGCCTCGCCATCGCCGCGGGCGTGAACTGGACCATATCGGTGCTCGGTTCGTATCTCCTGTTCGTCACACTCGCGGTCGGAACCATGCTCTATCGAGCGGCTGTCCGGCGCTATCGGCTTGCCGACGGGCCACGGAAACGGTACTACGCGACCTACGGAGCGGTGGAAGGGACTGTCGTCGTCCTCGCGATTGCTGGACTCGTGGCGTTGCAGGGACCGGAGTGGGGGGTCGCACTGGTGGCGCTCCCCGGAGTCGTGGCGGAGCTTCGCTACAGAGGACAGGGGAGTTCCGTCCCGCTTCTGGACGTAGTGATGGGCGTGCTGGGACTCTCGGTACTCGTTCCGGCAGGAGCGCTGATCGTTGGCATCGAGGCTCGCTCGGCCGTGGCGAGTCTTTTCGTTCTGTTCGCCGCGTACCACGTACTCGCCACATATCGCGTGAAAACCGTTATGAAGCGCTCTCGAGAGCGATCGGATACGTCGACGACCCGGTGGCTGATGCCTTTCGTCGTGGTCCTGCTTGTGGTCGTGGCCGGGTGGAGTCTGGACGTCTTGGGCGTCGCTGCGCCAATCCTGTTCCTCGTCTCAACGGTGCGGACGGGGAAGCTGGCTGCCGCTTCCGAGTCACCGTCCACGAAGCGACTTGGGCGATCCGAAGCGTTCCTCTCCCTGCTGTTCGTTCTCGGTGCTCCGTGGCTCCTCCCCTGATCCGCGCGTCTGATCGGTGGATTCCATTCGTTTCCATGCGAACGCCCCCGACGCGTATATCGTGAAGGGGCTCCGCGTTTGGAGCTCTCCGGCCAGTACGTCGTGGAACGGGCAGCGACTCGCCACCATTTCGGAAACCGGGATAGTTTCGGGACGGTCCAGTACAGGATTCTTTATCGACCGAAGTAAAACGGATCATATGGAACGCTGGCAACGTCGAGCGATAAAGACGATCGGTGCCCTCATCGGTTCACTCGTCGTCCTCTCCGTGGTATACCACTACATTATGATTACCTTCGAAGGTGGCTCTTCCAGCTATTTTCACTCGACACAAGTCGTCGTTGAGACCTTTACCGGATCGGGATTTGGTTCCGATTCGCCGTGGGGATCGGTCGTTGCCAACGCTTTCGTAATCGCGCTGGATCTCTCCACGTTTCTCGTCCTCTTTATCGTGCTTCCCTACGTTTTCCAGCCGATCCTGGAAAGCAACCTCACGCCGGCGCCACCGCGTTCGGTATCGTTGTCCGACCACGTCGTCGTCGCCTCGGAATACGCTCCGCGAACTGAGCGACTCGTTTCGGAGTTTGAAACGCGCGGGGTCGAATACGTGGTCGTCGTTTCGAACGAAGAGACGGCGCTTGACCTCTCGGAGGAGGGACGGTCGGTCATTCACGGGGACCCGACATCCACAGACGCACTCGATCGGGCGTGTACGGGGGTTGCATCAACTGTGGTCATCGACGTCGAAGACGAAAACGCTGCGAGCAGCATCCTTGCCGTTCGAGAGGTGAACGAAGACGTACGGATCATCGCCCAGGCTCAGGATCCGGCGCTCGATGGACCATTGAAATACGCCGGTGCAGACGTCGTCGTCACGCCACGGCATCTTCTCGCACAGCGAATCGCCGACCGGGTACGGTCCGAACTCGATCCCCGCGTCAGCGACATCGTGACCCTGGGAGCGGATTTTGCTCTCCTCGAGGTGACGGTAGTCGAAGGGGATGAACTCTGTGGATCCACGCTCGCAGAGAGCGAATTGGCCGGCCGGGACGACGTGCGTGTCATCGGGCTGTGGGACGACGGCGAACTCGTTCTATCGCCATCCTCGGAGACGAAAATAGCGGAGAATACGACGCTGATCATCGCCGGCCCCGAGACGACACTCAGAGCGTTGGAGGTCCGAACTACAGCGACTGATACCACGGACGGGCCCGTCGTAATCGCAGGATTCGGAAGAGTCGGGTCGACGGTTCGAAGCCAACTCGAAGCAGCGAATGTCGATTGTACAGTGATCGATATCGACGAAGATCGACCCGCCGACGTCATCGGGGACGCGACGACCGAGACGACCCTCCGGAGCGCAGACGTCGGGTCGGCGGCCAGTTTCGTGGTTGCCCTTGGAAACGACGACGAGGCCATTTTGGCCGTGGTCACTGCGAGGGAACTCGCGGCGGACCTAGACGTCGTTGCCCGGGTGAACGACGCGGATTCCGCTTCGAAACTACGTCGAGCGGGAGCCAATTACGTCCTCAGCCTTCCGGATATCAGTGGGCGATTGATAGCCCTGAACGTGCTCCGTGACACGGTTCTCGCATACGATCGGCAGGTAGAAATCGTCCGGTTCGACGCCACCGACCTTCCGGGTGAGACACTCGCCGACGCGCCGATACGGGAGACGGACTGTTTTCTCGTTGCGGTCGAACGGGATGGCGATTTTCTCCTCGACGTGTCCCCACAAACCGTCCTGGAATCAGACGTCAGCGTTATCCTCGCCGGTGACGACGAGGCGATCGATTCGTTCAGAGCGGCAATCAAATGACGGCTTCCGTCATTTACCAGCGACCTTCCATCAGCAGCGCCCCATCACGCGATCCCCGCCGATGCGGCGGCTTTCCAGACGCCCACGATAAGGAGAACCAGCCCCGCGAGTCGCTGGACCGATTCCGCATATCCGGGAAGTGCGGAGTAGCCGACGTCGACACCGATGCCTGCCAGCACGGTCGTCACCGTGAGTGGCGCTGCGAGGCCGACGCCGAACGATATCGTGGAAAGGACCGCTTGAGACACCGAAACGGCCGACGAACCCAACACGACGCCGAAAAACAGTGGGGCGAAGCAACTCGTGGCGGCCACCGCGTAGCCGACGCCGAACAGTGCGAATCCCGCCACGGACGACCGCCGTTTCGGGAGGGCGACGTGGAGGCTCGGCCCACGGTCGATCAGAATGACGATGCCCACCCCCACGAGCGCGATGCCGACGAGCGGGTCGAAGCGGTAGACCGCCGAAACGACGGACCGGCCGACGACGGCGACGATCGCCGAGATCGCGCCGAAGGCGAGCACGATTCCTCCACTGCCCGCGAGACCGCGAACGACGGTCCCGCGCAGACGAACCTCCTCCTCGACGGTGCTGGCGTAGTAGCCGACGTAGCCCGGGAGCAGCGGGAACGCACACGGGGCGAAAAACGTCGCTAACCCGGCGGAGAACGCGGAGACCACGGCCGACAGTGCGAAGGCCATGGAATCACTCCTCGGCGTCCGCCGTGGAGCGCGCCCGCTGAAGTCGTTCGCGGAGTTCCCCTGTCGACACGCTGGACCCTGTCCAGTGGATCGTCCCTTCCGGATCGAGCACCGCGACGGTCGGCAACTCCTCTACGCCGATCGCTCCGGCAACGGTTCCGTCGTCGACGCCGACGGGCCAGGGACCGCCGTTCCGGTCCCACCACGTGCGGAGGTCGGACACGGTGAACTCGTCTCCGACGTGCTGGGTCGTGAGGGAAACGATAGAGACCGCTCCCGACGCATCGAGATGTATCGGCTCGAGGGATGCGATCTGTTCGTCACAGCCCGAACAGTACGTCGAGAAGAGGTCGACGACCGTCAGCCCCTCCGCCGCAGGCAAGCGAATTTCGGTGCGCCCCGTTTCGCGGAACACCTCGATCGTGGTTGGCTCAATTCGGTCGTGTCCCCCATCCCGGTCGAGGACGTAATAGGCACCGAGGCCCGAGCCGACCACACCGACCGCTCCCAGGAGATACTCCCGGCGATCCATACGGCATGGTTGCACGTGGACGGTAATATACTTACGTTCCGGGGCGGGCGACGAAAACGTCCGAATCGCAGTGCGGGCAGATCTCCCGCATAACGTCGTCGTCGTCGCTGAACTCGGCTCGAATGACGACGTCGTCCGGACGGGGTGACCGAACCGCGATGGAGCCGCCACACTGTGGGCACGCGACCGTCACGACCGGTTCGCTTGCTGGGCGACCGGTTCGCTCCCAGCCGCTTTGGGCCAACAACTCGCGATCCCGTTTTCGAACCCGTCCGACGTGCTCCGAATCGATCTGGAACATCGATTCGACGTAGTCGGCGTGTGTGGCGGGCAGGGTCGGGGATCGGCGGGCAACGATCAGTTCGAGCCGTCTTTCGGACTCGATGGTCCGGAGCCGGTCGGCGTTCGTCACCCATTTCGAGAAGGCCGTCCCACGTTCGAGGACCGCGTCGTCGTTCGGGTCGTACTCACGGGCGAGGTCCTCGATCGCGTGGCCGAGTGCGATCCAGACGAATTCGCCCTCTATCTGGCGCAAGTGGTATCGTGCGAGCTGGTACTCGCGCTTCCGCACGACTGCATCGTCGAAATCGTCCGCCTCGATGGCGGTCGCGTATTCGTCGTATCGCATCCGGGACTCCGCCCGTTTGCGCTTCATTCGTTCGAGGACGTCCGAGACCGCCGAATCCGGCACGTAGGGCGGATACCAGTTCACGGATGTCCATTCGCAGCCCAGGGAGTTGGCCTTTCCCATTGGGGGAAATTTATGGCCGGGAATCGAGAACTGGCACGTAATGGAGTTGCGAGCCCACGAGGCGACGAAACGCTTCGGCCCCCTCACTGCCGTGGATGGGGTGTCACTCACCGTAGCGTCCGGGAACTCCGTCGCGATCCACGGGCCGAACGGCTCCGGAAAGACCACCGTGTTGCGAATGCTTGCCGGCCTGAGTCGACCGACCGAAGGTGACGTGTACGTCGACGAAACGCCGCTGTACGATCGAGAGACGACGGTGTCGACGCCGATCGGCTACCTCTCCCACGAGTCGATGATGTACGACGACCTCACGGCCCGGGAAAATCTCCAGTTCCACGCTCGTCTCGTAGGGGTCGACGAAACGCGGATCACGGACGTCCTCGAGACGGTCGATCTCCTCGACCGGGAGAACGGATTCCCACGCGAGTTCTCCCATGGGATGCGCAAGCGGTTGTCCCTGGCCAGGGCACTGTTGGCCGACCCGGCGGTACTGTTGCTCGACGAACCGTTCACCGGCCTCGATCAGCATTCCTCGCGAACGCTCGAAGCGCTCCTCGAGGACAGAACCGTCGTCCTGGTCACGCACGACTTCGAGACGAGTGCCGCGCTGTGCGACCGCTTTCTCGTCCTGGAACGCGGTCGGCTCGTCGGGGAGTTCGACGGCCGGGACCGCTCCCCGGAGGCACTACGAAGCCGGTATCGGGAGGCCCTCTCGTCATGACGGGATCGGGTATCGGCCGGTATCTCGCAGTCGCCGTCGAGGTCGCTCGGAAGGATTTCCGTCTCGAAGCACGAGCGAAACGGGCAGTCCCGATGGCCGCAGCGCTTGCGTTGCTGATCGTCGTCGTGTTTGCGTTCTCCTTCGAGGACCGCGGGACCACGAGCGTGCTCTGGGTCGCGTTCGTGTTTGCGGGAACGTTGAGCGTGATGCGGAGCCTGCGGATCGAGGCCGAGAACGACGCCCTCGACGCCGTTCTGCTCGCACCGATTCCCCATTCAGCGGTGTACCTGGGCAAAGTGATCAGCGCCACCGCGTTCGTGAGCGTCGTCGGCGCGTTCACCCTCGGCGCGACGCGATTGTTCCTCGGGGCAGCGCCCGGAGTGTCGCCCGTCCGGGTCCTGGCCACGATCGTCCTGTTCGCGATCGGGTTCGCCGCCGTCTCCGTCCTGCTCGCCAGTATCGCGGTGTACACGCGGATCACCGACCTCCTGTTACCCGTGTTGCTCATTCCGCTCGTCGTCCCGGCCCTACTCGCGGGCATCGAACTCGTCGGCGGCGGTGGGACGAACTGGTTCACGGTGCTCCTCGGGTACGACGGCATCGTTCTGGTCAGCGGGCTCCTCGTCTTCGAGGAGCTGGTCGTTTGATCGGCCGCCATCGCCAGCGCGGATCGCCGGGTTCCCCGTCGATTCGTTGGTCGCCGTAGGGACCCATATCGAGACCGATTCGTTGTACCCGTGAAACGAGAGATCGAACCGTTCGACGAGTCGGACCGACCCGTTTCCGGTGACCGTATGGGCCTCGAGGACGCCGGTCACCTCCAGCACCCGACCGGTTTCCCTGTCGACCACGTACCGGTACGTGAGATCAGTTACCTCGAGTCGCTCGCCGTCGAGCGTCCGATCGAACAGCGACGTGTACGCGGTCTCGTTCACGTCCACGTGGACGACGTACCCCGTCGTGTTGCGGACCTGGGTCTCGTTCGTGACGACGAGCGTGGCGTTGTCGAACAGCAGGCGCTGTCGGTGCAACGGGTCCAGCATCCGCCATTCGCGCTCCGTGATCGACGATTGCTGCCAGGCTGGATCGGTCTCGCTCCGGGATTTGTTGACGTACCTGTAGAGGGTACTGTCGTCGACGACGATCCGGGATTCCACGCGTTGCATGTGGCCCGCGGTCGTCTCGTTGGTGGCGATCCTTCCGGTACGTCGGTCGACAATCGTATTCGTTTCGACCGTCGCATCGACCGTCCCGGCGGGAACCGTGAGTTGCCGCTCGACGGTGCCGTTCACTCGATAGGTCTCCACAGCCCTCATCGACTCGGCGATCCGCGACCGCACCGCGGATTCGTTCACTCCCGGAAGTGGCTCGGGATCCTCCGGGAACGGCCCGTCCCCTGACGCCGCAGTCTCGGCAGCGCTCGTCCCGGCCGTCGGTGTCACCGCGTTCGTCGTCTCTGTCTGTGGCGAGTCGCCCCCGAGGAGCCCGCCGGAACAGCCGGCGAGGAGAACGAGGCCGACGACGGCGAGCGGGATCCCCGTCGGTCTCCGAATGGCCATGGGGAACGATCTCGCTTGGGAACAAAAGAACCATCGACGTCGGGCGGTCGTTCGCAGGGAGCGACCGGCTTTCCCGACACCCTGCGATGGCACGGGATGAGGGATCGCCGATCCCCGGGCTAGTTCGACGCGCCCGGTTCTAGGTGCGGTCTTTCGACTCGTTTTTCGCCGTCGCAACCCACTCGGGGCGTTCGACCGTCGTGTTCACCCTCGTAGTCACGTACACGAAGGAGACGGTCCGCTCGACGCCCGTGACCCGCTGTTCGAACGTGACGTTCATCGAACGGATGCGGCCCGACTCCTCGATCACCACCGTCCCGCTCTCGTTCGCGATGGTCGCCTGGATCCGGTCGGCCGTCACGTTCTCAACGCGATATCGAACGTATCGCGTGCCGTTCACCGCGAAGGCCTCGGACGCGTTCAATTCGAGCGATCGAACCATCGAGACGAAGTCGCCGCGGTCGGCGTAGATCGGTGCGCGATAGGCCTCGTTCCGGACGGCGTATTCGAACGAACCGCCCGACACGTGCTGGCGATAGACGGCGTCGCCGGCCCTGAACTCGGTGAACGTTTTCGTGTGCCCGGCGGTGGTCTGTTCGACGAAGACGATCGCTCGCTTCCGTGACTCGTTCGCCCGGACGTATCCCGACGTTCGCACCGCGCCGCGACTCCCGACCTGACTGAGCGTGAAGTTGATCCGATACCCTCCGTCGAGCGCCGTCGCGTGCGTCCGCAGCGCCGTGCTCGTGTTCGAGATGCCCGATTCGTCGTACCCGTCCGGGTACGGGAACGATTCGGTGGTGACCGACTGCCCGGACCCCTGACAGCCGCCAATCAGCAGGAGGCCGACCACGGCGAGAGCGACGAGTGTCCTGCGAGTCATTCACCCGAGTCCTCCGCGGCGTCGTGCCCGGGATCGGCGACCACGAGCAGGCCACCGCCGACGAGGAGCAACGCGATCCCCACGCGGACGACGTTCATCAGCGGGACCTGCTTGACGACGAGGGACACCACCGGCATCCCGGAGCTGTACTGGACGTTCTGGGCGGCGACGTAGGTCTCCGAGAGGATACCGCGGTCGATGGTGGGGTTCCCAACGGCCCCGTACGCGATGTGATAATCGACGCTGGTCGTCCCTCGGGCGACGGTTCGGTCGCCCCGACGCACGGTGACCGTTATCTCCCGATGCGTGGCCCGGTTGTCCGGAACGATCGCTCCCGTCGGCTCGGTCCCGACGAACATCCCGTCCGTCCGGACGAGCGTCGCGTTTGGCGTGGAGCGGTTGATCGTCCCCTGCGCGTAGATCGGGAGCCCCTGGAGCGACGCGTTCGGACTGACCGGACCGACGTCGACCCAAACCGACGTGTTGTCCAACTGGGCGAAGCCGGTCTGGCTGTCCCGTCGGAGGTCGGTGATGCGCCCGAAGACGATCCGGTTGCCGGTGGCCGAATCGGACAGCTCCGTCGCTCGCGCGGCCCGAGCCCCGATCTGTTCGGTGACCAGCGTTCGCTCCTGCTCGGTCAGCGAGAGTTCGCTGTGGACGTGCGAGCTACTGAAGTTCTCGACCGCCACGGTGTAGCCCGAGTCGCCGAGCGAGACCCCGTTCGCGTGGCCGGAGGCGACCCCCGGCACCAGACCGGCCCCCGACACGGCGAACATGTAGGTCATCGGCGTCGCGAGGATTATCAGCGCGATGCCGACGTGAGCGATCCCGGTGCCGCCGAGCGTGAGGGCGCGGTCGCGGTCGTCGAGCGACGGGAGGTGGATGGCCATCCTGGTGAGCGTCGCGCCGATCGCGTACGCCGCCGGCGGGAACAGCGACAGCGCATTCAGGTGGCCGACCACCCCGTAATAGCCGCCCGTCTGCGAGGGATCGAACTGCCACTTCGAGAGCGGGACCAGTGCGACGAGGACGGTACCGACCACGACGACGCCGAGCAGGCGCAGGGCGTTCCGGCCGCGCACGTCGTAATCGTTGTAGAGGCCGATAGTCAGGAGGGCGGCCACCGCGAGCGGGAAACTCCACAGGTTGAAGAAGGTCACCGAGACCTCCGCTGGCGGCCCGCCGAGGAAGTCCTGGAGCAGGGGAAACACCAGGCCCCAGAAGGAGACGAACGTCAACAGCCCGAGAATCACGACGCCGAGGACCAGCAACTGGTCCTGTGAAAGGAGCCCCGACGATTCGGGGTCCGGTTCGTCCGGCTCCTGAAGCCAGCGGTACAGCGGCAGGACGACGCCGAGGCCGGCCGTAACGACGAGCAACCCCGTCAACCACGTCGGCGATCCGCTCGCGAACGAGTGGAGTTCCGACGTCCCCGACTGGGTCATCACCCGGGCGAAGATCGCACTCGGGAAGACGAGGACGCTCATCGCCGGCGCGAGGATCGAATTTCGCCCTCTCGTCCGGTAGTTCGAGACGACGTGCATGGCGGCCGTGACGAAGAGCCACGTGACGAGGACGGCCGTCTCGACGGGGTCCCAGGCCCAGAGGCCGCCCCATCCGAGCGTGGTGTAGGACCACAGCGCGCCCAGCGCGACCGACGCCGTGAGGAACCACCAGGACACGCGAAGCCACCGGGTGACGTCCCCGATCCGGTTCTCGAAGATTCCAGGCTCACCGCGAACCCGGGAGACGAAATGGGCCATCCCGATGGCAAAGGGGACCACCGTCGTCGCGTATCCCGCGAACGTCACCGGCGGGTGAACGACCATGTACGGACTCTTCAGGAGTGGGTTCAACCCGACCGGACCGAACGCCGTCCCTTGCGCCGCGATCGAGAGGTCCGTGAACGGCGTCCTGGTGATCGCGTACCCGAAGAAAAACGTGACCACGGTAGCCAGGATCGCGGCGATCCGACGTTGGGCGGGCGTGTCTACGCCCTGGCGAACCACCCAGTAGGCGACGACGGCGACCATCGTCGCCCAGAGCAGGAGCGAACCGTTCACTCCGGCGTAGACGCCCGTGATCCGGTAGAGCAGCGGCAGGTAATCCGCCGTGTGCTCCCAGACGTATCCGTTCGTGTAATCGGTCACGGCGAACTGACTCCCCAGATAAAACAGCGCGAACCCCGAAAGGAGGGTCGAGGTTCCGAACGCGTACGCCCCGTAGTCCGCGTACTCGACCCGGACCACGGCGTACCACAGGATGATCGTCGCGGCCAGGCTAACACCGAAGGCGCCGTGCTGTAGTAGCGTTCCGATCATTGTTCTGTTGTCGAAATGGCCTCGTCGTATGCCCGTTCGAGTCGTGCGTCGAGATCGTCGACGGCGAGGGGATTGAACGACGCCACCTTCTCGCCGTCCGGCGTGAGGACGACGAGTCGCGGCGTCGACGGTACGTCGTATCGGTCCATCGTTTCGGGGGTCTCGTCCGCTCGAACCGCCGCGAGTACGTACCGGTCCATCGCATCCGGCGGTCCCGATTCCTCGAGCATAGCCTCGAAGTCCGAGCACGATCCACAGTCCTCGAGCCAGAAATACACCAGCACCGGGGATTCCTCGTCGCCGGCGGTCTCGATGGCGGTCTCCAGGTCCGAGTGCCAGTCGATACCGCCGTGTTCCGAGTACGTTCCGTGCGATAGCATCGACAGCGACGTGCCGACCCCCAGCACGGCGACGACGAGGATGATCCCACCCACGAGGAGCAGTTTTCGAGTATTCATGTTCGATGGTCCACCGTGAATCGCACTCGCTGGTTGCGTTTCGAGGTGTGCGTGTCGACGTTCGATTGTTGTGTGGAACCGGTCAAAAGCGTTCGGATCGTCAGGACCCTGCTTCGGTTCGGATCCCGATGGCCGCCTTCGCGAAGACGGTGTAGACCAGCGCGCCGAGTGCCCAGAGGGAGACGGCCATCACGACCTCGGGAACGGTGAACGACGGTTCGTACACCTGGCCGAGCGGCGAGATGATGAACACCGAGAGAAAGAGAATGATCCCCTTCTCGAGGAAGACGCCGACGAGCGCCGCTGCCGACCCGATGGAGAGGGTGCGCAAATCGTACCGCGTCCGTGGATGGAGCAGTACGGCAACCGCGAGGAGTTCCAGTCCGATCGATGCCCACATCAGGGGCGTGAGCATGTCGAACGTGTGACCGCCGTGTTCCAGCCCGAACAACAGGTACTTCATCGACGCCCAGTGGGCCGCCTTCGCGTATCCCAGCGTGAAGATCTCCGACATCACCGAGAACAGGTTGGCGAGCAATGCGATCAGGATGATATGCCCCAGCGTGAACAGCGTCTTGTTTTGGATGTCGACACCCGCGTACCCCTCTCCGTCCGGGCTAGCTCGGCGGATCGCGAGCAAGACGAGGACCAACAGGGCCGGTCCGGCCACGAAGGCGCTGGTGAGGAATCGGGGAACCATCAGGGCGGTATACCACAGATGCCGGGTCTGGTTCGCGACGATGATGAACGCCGTCACGGTGTGGATACTTATCGCCCAGGGAACGGAGATGTAGATCAAATATTTCAACCACCGGTGGGGCCGTTCGCTGTGATACGCCTTGTACAGCATGTACCCGGGAATAAAGACGTTCAACGCGAGGTAGCCGTTCAGGACGATGACGTCCCACGGAAGCATCGACTGGGGGAAGTTCGGCGTACCGACGAGGGGGAAGATGTAGATGAGTCGTTCGAGACTCCCGAGCATGGTCAGGACGCTAGCGATGGAGACGACGACGGCACTCGCGGCAAGCGCTTCGCCGAACACGGCGATCTCCTCGAAGTCCTCCCGCTGGTACAGGTAGGCGGGGACGACGATCATGACGGCTCCGGCGGCGACCCCGACGAAGAAGGGGAACTGCGCGTACGTGAGCGTCCCCCAGGGATTGAGGTGTCTCGCACTGGTGATGACGAGGCCGTGACGTAACTGCAGGAAGTACGTGAACACTCCGGCAAGCAGGAGGGTCACGAGCGCACCGAGCCACGCGTAATACTGGCGCGAACCCGTGAGTGCGTGGCGTGTGCCGGTTCGCAGGAACGCGGCGATCTTCGACCCGATGCCGTCCGTCGTGTCGCTGGTGTCCGTCGACATGGTGCTATTCGGTGAAGTAGAAGAACTTCGGTTCGTTCCCCGTTTCCGGGTGGAGACGGAACACGCGCTTTTCGTCCAGGATCCGTCGCACCTCGCTCTCTTCGTCGAGGAGGTTGCCGAACTTCCGCGCGCCGACCGGGCAGGCCTCGACGCAGGCCGGGTATCGACCGTCCCGCGTCCGCTGGACGCAGAAAGTACACTTTTCGACGACTTCGGCGGGCCTGGGACGATTGCCGAGGTAGTGCATGTCCGGATTGATTTCGTCTTCCGGCACGTTGGGGTCGCTGAAATTGAACCGGCGCGCGTCGTACGGGCAGTTGGTCACGCAGTACTTGCACCCGATACAGCGGTCGTAATCGACGACGACGATGCCGTCTTCCTCCTTCCAGGTCGCCTGGACGGGGCACACTTTCGTACACGACGGATCCTCGCAGTGCTGGCACTGGACCGGCAGGTACCAGGAGTCCTCCTGGGGCACCTCCTCGGGGTCGTAGAAGTGGTCCGCGTCGTGCCAGTCGACGCCCGCGCTGACGTCGCCGAACTCGCTCGAGATCTCCATCCCAAAGGGCTCCCCCTGCTCGTCACCTGGCTCGATCTCCGCGTCGTCGAACCGAATGACCCGAATCCAGTGTTGTTGGAGTGCCGCCGGGTTCGATTCCGAGTCCCGGGACAGGTTGTTCTCCTCGGCACAACTGTAGACGCACCGCCGACACCCGATGCACTTCTGGACGTCGAGCGCGTACCCGAAGACCGTATCGTCCAACGGCTCCGTCGTCGAGACCTCGATGTCGGGTTCGTCGAACTCCGCCCGAAGTTCGGATTCTAGCTGCTCGACGAGCCGATCGCGTTCCTCCTCGCTCATCTTCTTGTAGTGTTTCTGGAGGAGGTCGGCCGCCTTCTCCTGCTGCGGTTCCGTCGAGCCGACGCCGCTGACCGACAGCACCATCGCCCCGGCAGCGGCCTTCAATACGTTCCGGCGGCCGCCGTCGACGGACTCGTCGTCCGGTACGCGCGGTTCGTGGTCGTTATTATCAGTCATCCTTGAGTCCTGTCGCGGCGTATCCCAGGAGACCGACGATGAGGACGCTTAGCGAGCCGATACCGACGTAATACCCGGACGGAAGCACGGACGTCGCCACCGCGGGGCCCGACGGCGGTTCCTCCGGCGCAGGTTCGGGTTCGATCGAGTGGAACTCCGGATCGTGCGGATCGTGACAGTCTGTACACAGCTTTTCCGGGGTGGCGTTTTGCCAGGACCCCGTCCATTTGCCGTGGATGTGCTGTTTCCAGTCCTCGTACACCGGGCCGTGACAGGCCGCACACAGTCTGGTCTCGTTGGTTTCGGTCCATTCGACGGTGCTCCCGTTCGGGAGGCGAAGCCGGTTGCGATCGTCCTTGGCGTGACAGTCCAGACACCACTGGCCGTCGCCGTGCTCGAGGTCGAATTCGTGATCCGGCTGGTTCGCCACCTCGTTCTGGAGCTCCCGTTCCGTCGTGTTCGTCTCGATCACGCCATGGCACCGCTCGCAGGAGGGGCTCGCGTTGTCAGTGGCCGACGTAACGTCGTGAACGGCCCCCGCCGTCTCCGTCTCCGCGTCCGCCGCTGCGGTCCCGTCCCCACCGGCAGAGACGAGGCCCGCGACGACACCCGAGATCGCCAGGACGACGACGAAGGCGACGAAGACGGGTGATGGACGCATCTCTCGGCCCATACTACAATCTGTCACGGGCAACCGGGATAAAACTCCGGTTGGCGTTTCGCATCCTCCGAGGTCGGTCCGTTTCGAGGGGCCGCGATGTCGACGTAGGAACAAAATTTTGGTCGTGTCGCAAAGTCCTCTAGAGTTCAGTAGCAACTGACTCCCGTGAGGACGGGGTCACCTCTGGTGTCCAACCAACGAGGTGCCCCATGCACGCCACAATCGACGTGCGGTTTGATCTGAGTATTGACGAGGACAAAACAGTACCGCTCGCCGCGGTTGCCGAGTTCGTCACCGACCAGAACGTTGAGTCGGTCTTGGT
>JBKEGM010000012.1:0-19996 GCA_046710005.1 Natrialbaceae archaeon | reverse complement strand
ATCCGTTTCCGCATCGTGAAGTACCGGTGTCGCTCCTCTTTGATTTCTGGGTAGTCAATGACGACGGAATCTTCGATACCGCTCTCAGTCAGTGCCGCTAGCGCAACACAGTCTTCGTTAATATCGACGCCGATGACCGTATCTGCCGCTGTTTTCGCACCAACTTCGGCTGTCTCGTTTGTGACGGTGACGTGCAACTCTTCGCGTCCGTTTCGGAAAAGCGTCTCAGCAGTGCCAACGTGCCAGTCATTGTCTTTCATTGATTGTGTGAGCAGGTCGAACTGGTCTTGTGTGCCACGAAGCTCACCTCGTGATCACGGAAATCTTTGATTTCCGGATGACCCCGAGGCACTCGGCCTGTTCCGCCTGTAGAACGGCCAGATTGGAACGATCCGCTGCCCCCGTTTCACGGGGCCATCGCAATCGAAAAGCCACCAAAGATGCCGATGGTCACGAGCAACCGGCCGAAACTGCCAGCGAAGGTTGCGGCCGCGAATTTGACGTAATCTCGTTCGAGGACGGCGAAGGCATATATCGAAAGCGTGTCAGGAAAAAAGGGCACCGAGAGCGCCAGCGCGAGCCCCACGTACCCATATTTCCGGGCGAGTTCGACCGTTTGGCGTTCCGACCACTCGACCACGTCGAAGCGGGACCGCTTGAGAAACCGGACGATTGGCCCGCTCTCTTTGGCTTCTTGTCCAATGTGGAACGCAAAAACGCTCCCGGCGGCCTTGCCTGTTGCACTCACGAGCATGACGATGATGAACTCGATACTCTGGGGTAACGCGAAACTCATCGTCCCGGTCTGGACCGGCACGAGCACCACTTCGCTTGGTAAGGGGAGGACGAATGCGATCAGGAACGAATAGATCCCGATGATCGTGAGTCCCCACGGTCCGGTCGCGGTACGGACCGCTGACTCGAGCCAGGGGAAGTCGAATATTCCGAGCGGAACGATCGGGAATGGAACTGGCACAGCCAAATTTTGTGTGACCTGGGGTCTAAAGGTGTTCGTTCTCTTTCGAGTGCAGCCGATCCATGTCGGCGACGAACGATTCCAACATCCCCCGAGTCACGTGTGGCATACACACGATCCGGAGTTCACCGGCTGCCGTCCGGGCGATTCGCCATCCTTCGTCCCGGAGTGCGTCGAACAGTTGCCGTGGAACGTCCGCAGCCACGAGCGGGAGGACGGGATCGACCACGTCGTAGCCTCGCTCGGCGAGCGCGTCAGCGAGCCAGGCCGCGTTCGCCTGCGACCGCTCGTAGTTCTCGCGGTAGCCCTCGGGCCATAGTTCCTCCACGACTGCGACCGTCGAGGCGACGCCGGCCCCGCTTCGCGTTCCTGTCAGCGTGGCTTGGCGGGTCGATTCCAGATACGGGGTGTCGACAGCGAGAGCGTCGAGCAACGCCTCCTCCCGGACGATCAGGCCGCCTGCCGGGATGGCCGCCCGGCCAACCTTGTGCGGATCGATGGTCATCGTGTCCACCGGTGCGTCCCCGAAGTTCCATTCAAAGTCGGTAAACGGGAGCAGGAACCCGCCCCAGGCTGCGTCCACGTGGAGTAACGCGTCGTGTGCCTCGGTGATCTCGGCCAGTTCGGGAATCGGGTCGATGGCACCGTATTCCGTCGTCCCGGCCACGCCGACCACCATGACGGTATCGTCGTCGGTGAACCGACGGGTCGCCGCCAAGTCTGCTTGCCGATCCTGGTCCACCGGCACCCGGCGGAGTTCGATACCCAGGATGTCGGCGGCCTTTTGAAAGCTAAAGTGGGCGCTATCCGGGACGACGACGTTCGGGGTCCCTTCCACCGACCGATTCCGAGCGATCCGGACGGCCTGGATGTTGGCCTCCGTCCCGCCGCTGGTCACGTAGCCAGCCAGGTCCTCCAGGCCGACAACGTCCCCGAAAGCGTCCATCGCGCGGTCTTCCAGGGCGGCCACCGTCGGGTACGTCCCCGGGTCGCCGGGATTGGTGGCGAGAAAGCGTTCGGCAGCCTTCCTGGCGACCGGATGGGGTTCGGTACACATCGACGACAGGACCCGCCGGAAGTCCTGGGGCTCCTCGCGCATACGTGAGGGTTCGGCGGATGAAGTTTATCGGTTGTGGTAGCCTTGTCGCCCAGCAGTCGGTTCTTCATTCGTTTAGACGGCTCTTCGATTCTCGGCTGTCGACGACGAACTGATCGTCTCGATCCAAAAGGTCCCGTTCTGCCTCCAACGCTCACGATTCGTCGTCCTCAGGTTCGTCTCGGAAGTGCTGAACACTACGTTTGTCCTTGCCGCGTAGCTTTGCGATCGCACGCGGCCCTGGTGAGTTGTCACGAGCGTACCGGCATTTGCGATGCCTGTGGTCGCCATCCCCGGTGGTAACGACTCGTTCTCGAGACCCTCCGCAGACGTCGGAGTTGGCGTTGGCTCCACATCCACCGTTTTCTTCGCAACGGTCACTGTGGTCGTCGTTGGGGTAGAATGCCCAGTCGCCGTCGGAAATTCGTCAGTCTGGGGCTCGGTCGTCCCGTCCGTGGCTCCGCTACAGCCGGCCAACAGGACGACGGCGACGATGCCGATCCCGATGGCTGTCCGACGAGGCATGCAGTGGTCGACAGAACGAATGAGGACAAACTGGCGGTTTTGGGTTATCTGATCGAGTCGAGAACGAGTTTCTGCTCGACGCGCTTGACCTCGTGTTGAACGTCCCGAACGGCGTCGATGTTAGCCGAAATCGAGGAGATGCCCTCGTTGACGAGGAACCGGACCATCTCCGGTTTGGACCCGGCCTGGCCGCAAATGCTCGTTGCCACGTCGTGCTCGCGGCATGCTTCGATCGTCTCCCCAATGAGCCGGAGAATTGCCGGATGGAGTTCGTCGAAGAGGTCGGCTACGTTCTCGTTATTACGATCGACCGCGAGCGTGTATTGCGTCAGGTCGTTCGTCCCGAAGGAGGCGAAGTCGATACCCTGCTTCGCCATTTCCTCGACCATGAGCGCGGAGGCGGGCGTCTCGATCATGACGCCCCAGGTTCGTTTCTCAGGGTCGATGCCCACTTCCTCCATAATCCGTTTCGCCCGGATTACGTCCTCCGCGTCATTGACTAGCGGGAACATGATCTCGACGTTGTCATAGCCCATCTCGTAGAGGCGGCGGAACGCTTCGAGTTCGCGTTTGAATTCGGCGGGTGTGTCGAGACTCCGACGGATGCCACGGTACCCCAGCATCGGGTTGTGTTCGTCGGGTTCGTCGTCGCCGCCCTCCAGCTGGCGGAACTCGTCCGTCGGGGCATCGAGCGTCCGGACCCGGACCGGACGAGGGAAGAACTCCTCGGCGACGCCCCGGATTCCATCCACGAGTTCGTTCACGTATGGCCCCTCGCCGTTTTCCGCAATGAACTTGCTCGGCGTCTGACCAAGCGAGAGCACCATATGCTCGACGCGCAGGAGGCCGACGCCGTCGGCACCGGTTGCGGCGGCGCGCTCGGCCGCCTCAGGGATCGAGACGTTGACTTTAACCTCGGTCGCAGTCATCGGCTTGACTGGTGACTGGGGGCGAACCTCTTCGACCGGTTCACGCTCTTCGGCGGTGGTTTCACGCCCCTCGGCGACCGTGCCCATGTCCCCGTCGAGCGTAATTTCCTGGCCGTCCGAAAGGATAGTCGTTGCGTCACTGGTTCCGACGACTGCCGGGACGCCGAGTTCGCGTGAGACAATCGCGGCGTGGGAAGTCATGCCGCCTTCGTCAGTCACGATGCCGCCCGCACGCTTCATGGCGGGCACCATGTCCGGCGTGGTCATTTGCGTAACGATAATGTCGCCGTCGCCGACTTTGTCCAACTGGTCGAGCTTCTCGACGATCCGCACCGAGCCGGTAGCCTTGCCGGGACTGGCGTCCAGTCCCTGGACCAGTCCCTCACCGTTGCCGTTTCCGCCGGCGGATTCGGCGCCGTTTCCGTCGCCGACCGTCGCGTCCGCTGGTTCACCTGTCGCATCGGTTTGGGCCTCACTATCTTCGGTGATCGTCGTGATTGGACGGGACTGGAGCATGTATACATCGCCCTCGACGATCGCCCACTCGACGTCCTGTGGGGTGTCATAGTGACCCTCCACGTGTTCGCCCAGTTCGACCAGGCGGTCGAGTTCGTCGTCAGTCAGGACACGTGCCTCGCGACGCTCCTCCGGGACGTCGCGTTCGACGGTGTTCCCGGTCTCGGCGTCCTTCTCGTGCATTACCTTCTTGTCGGCGATCGTCACCTCTTTCACGGACCCCGACTCGCGATTCACAACGTAATTGTCCGGAGAGACGGCCCCCGACACGACCGCTTCGCCAAGTCCCCAGGCGGCCTCCACGATGACTTTCGGCGCACCTGTCGAGGGGTGGCTGGTGAACATCACGCCACTCTTCTCGGCGTCGACCATCTCCTGGACAACCACGGCGATGTTGACCGCAGAGTGGTCGAAGCCCTGTTGCTGGCGGTAGTAGATCGCTCGCTGCGTGAATAGCGACGCCCAGCATTCGCGGACGCGTTCCAGCAGGCGCTCGCCGGTGACGTTGAGGAACGTCTCTTGCTGGCCGGCGAAGCTTGCATCCGGCAGGTCCTCGGCCGTCGCCGATGAGCGCACGGCCACGAACGCCTCACCGTCGGCGAGATGCTGGTAGGCTCCCAAGATCTCCTCGCGGAGTGACTCGGGGAACTCGGTGTTCAAGATGAGGTCCTTCGCGTGCTGTGCCGCCTCGGCGAGGGCGTTCGAGTCCTCCACGTCGACGTCGACTGCCGCGAACAGTTCCTCGTCGATTTCCGCCTCCTCGATGAATCGCCGATACGTCCCTGCGGTGACCACGAACGCGGGCGGTACGGGGAGCCCCGCGCCGGCGAGTTCGCCGAGGGAGGCCCCTTTTCCGCCGACCTCGTCGAGGTCGTCGGCCCCAATGTCGTCGAGCCAGAGTACTGCCATCGGGTGGGTGTCCTCTCGAACGTGTAAAGAAGGTTCCGGGTCGCTCCCCAGGGAGATTATGCCTCCACGATATCGTCGTCCTCTATCTCCGGGACCGCAAGGGTCCCGTCCACGGCGACGGCACCACGGCCCCCGACACGAACCCGATCCTCGATGGAGACGTTGACAACTCCCGGTCGGTTCACGAAGTGACCCTGTTCCAGAACGAGTTCGTCCGGGAAATCCGCGTCGAAGGCACCAACGTGGTCGAGATAGGCGGCCACGGCGCCGCTGGCCGTCCCCGTCACTGGGTCCTCCGGAACGCCAGCGAGCGGGACGAACGCCCGCCCGTGGAGCGTCGAGTCGGCTTCGAGCGCGTCGAACGTATAGAGGTAACAGCCGGTCGCGTCGACGTCCTCGCACAGTGCTTCCACGGCGTCCATGTCGGGGTCCGCATCCCCGACGTTTTCGAGGTACGCGGCCGGGACCAGAAGGAAGGGAACGCCGGTCGACGCCACCGCCATCGATAGTTCCTCCTCCAGTTCCGTCAGGCCCGCCGGGTCGACGCCCAGGGCGTTGGCAACCCGGTCGTAGTCCAGTTCGACCCGGTGGATGTCCGGACTGTCCTGGGTCATCCATACCGTGCCGTCGTTCTCGATATCGATCTCCAGAACGCCCACGTTTGTCTCGAGTGTGTGCCTTCCGGCATCGACGACGTCATCCTCGAAGAGATGCACGTGGGATGCGATCGTGGCGTGGCCACAGAGATCGATCTCCTGGGTTGGCGTGAAGTACCGCACGCGCCGATCGGCCCGGTCGCTTGGCAGGAGGAAGGCGGTCTCGCTGACGGCGAGTTCGCGCGCGACCGCCTGCATTGCTTCGTCGCTCAATCCCTCGGCATCGGGCACGACGCCGGCCGCGTTGCCCGCCAGTGGTTCGTCAGTGAACGCGTCCACGACGCACACCCGGCGCTGCGTGGTTCCCGTCATAGTCTGTCATCCTTCACATCCGGGGCAAACGGGAAGACGTTTTTCGTCGTCACTGACCGATTCGTTCGCAGAGAGAAACAGCCGGTCCGGCACGATCGCCATTTGTCACCCGCCAGTCAGGCGGTCGACGAACGATATCCACCGGTCTGCGTCCGCAATCTTTTGGCGTCGAGCTTCCTCCGCGAACTCCCCTTGCCGGTGGAGGTTTCGGAGCGCGTTGAGCGCTCGGTCGAGGCCGATGATCTTCCGTGCCAGTTCCTCACCCTCCGCGCCGGTGAGCGATTCGTCGGTTTCGAGTCGTTGCTTGCACGCCTGGCGCTCCTCGTGGATTTGCTGCCTGACCGACTCGATTCGCTCGCGCTCCCCCGGCGGAAGGCGGTCGAGGGATTCGGTCTCGAAGACGAATTCCTTGAGGTTCATCTCGGTCCCCTGCACCGTGACGCACTCGGGGAGCTGGTGACCCACCGTTGCACTCCTTGAACTGATCGTTTCCAGGAGCTCCTCTCGCTCCGCTTCGTCCATATTCGTGGTGACCTAGGTCTCGCCCCCAGATACCGATGTTGATTCGACGGCGTCAGGACCGCGCTTTCGTCCACTGAGCGATGTCCTCGATGACCCACGGGGCGACATTCCTAGACTGCGTGTATTCGCTCGGGTTCGGCGGCCCCGAACCGGTCATGAAGAGGTGGTTCAGGTCTTCGTACAGTTCGAAGGAGACGTTCTCCTCGTCGGCCAACGCGGTCTTCCAGTGTCCGAAGTCATTCTCTGGCGACACCTGGTAGTCGCGCTCGCCCTGCAGGATGTACTGCGGAATCGAGAGTGACGCTGCGGTTTCAATCTGATCGTACTCAGCAAGGCTGTTCCAGAAGGCGCCCGGGAAGCCGAGCACCGCCTCGTCTGCCGGAATGGACCCTGATTCAATCCGGTCGGCCGCCGCCCGTCGCTTTTCGAGGGTCTCTTGCTCAGTCTCGGTGACCTCCCCGTCGAGTTCCACCAGGTACTCCGTCTGCGCGACGATCAGTTCGTGAAGTGGGCGAGCGTTCGCCGCCAACATGACTGATCCTGTGAGGTCGCTCGCCTGGGCAGCGATACGCGGGGCGGCCATGGCGCCCAGACTGTGTCCCAGTACGAACCTGGGGCTGATCCCCTCATGAGTCTCCAGTTGGTCCAGTGCCGCGAGTGCGTCGTTTACGACCAGTTCGTCGAGCGTGATCGGGCCGGAAACATCGCAGGCGGCCGAGCGTTTTTCGTACCGGAGGACGGCCACGCCCCGCGTTGCGAGCCCCCACGCCAGGTCCTTGAACGGTTTGTTGGGGCCGATGGTCTGGTCTCGGTCGTTCGGACCGGAGCCATGGACCAGTACCACGCCTGGGACCGTCTCGTCGCTGTTTGGGATCGATAGCGTTGCTCCCAGGCCGCAGGCGGTATCGAGCGTCAGGGTCGTCTCAGAGAAAGCGGACGTGTCAGCGTATTGCGGTGGCGAGTACGATTCTTCGGACGGGGGGAACTGAATCCCGGCGATCTTTCCTTGTTTGGAAAACGAGAGGACGATCCGTAGAGACCCTGACTCGAAGGTAGCACGAAGGACAAACACCTCGTATTCCCGTTGGGTCCCCTGTTGTTCGATCGTGACTGATTGCAGTCGGCCCTTCTCACTGGCCCGACGTTTCCAGAGCCTGCCGAGCTCTTTTTCCGTGACCTGGGCCGCCACCTCGTGCGTGACCCGGTCGTACACCGTTCCGTAACGGGCTTCATCGAAGTCGTTGACAATGGCGATAGCGTCGTTCCTGAGGTCGGCAATCGACGGCGTCGTTTGGGCAGTGGTCGTCTCGGTGGGTTCCTTGGTCTGCGGGACGGTCGATGTCGCCGTGGCTGTCGCGGTCGGCGATAGCGTCGAGATTCTGGAAGTCGTCTTCGTCGTCGTGGCCACCCCGTCTCCACCGCATCCGGACAGTGCTGCCAGGCTTGCGCCACCGATCGCCCGGAGGAGCGTGCGCCGGTCGACTATCGAGGATCGTTCGGGTGGATCGCTCATAATTCGGTATATAATCAGCTGATTTAAATATCTCGGCGGTTTCGCGTCCCTGGTCCTCGGTCCCCGATCAGCCGGGATGAACCATTACGACGGGTCTGCCCTGACGATCCGGATGGGCCAGAGTCCTCCCGGGGGGATTAGTTCCGAGCAATCGACTTCGAACCCGGCCTCCATGATACTGTCCTCACCGTGGATCGGCGGCACCCGACGGTGGCGTATCCAGGGACGTTCCGGTAGACACACTCGTAACCCCGAATGAAGGGCGAGTCCTCCCATCCTGCACGGTGCATGCTCGCCACGACGAATCGACCGTCGTCCTGGAGCACACGGCAACACTCTCCGAGGACCGACTGCATCTCGTCCCTCGAAAACAGTTCGAGCGTATCCGCCAGGTATAGGGCGTCGAAAGTTTCGTCTTCGAGTCCGCTCACCGTCTTCGAAGACCTCAAAGACATGCTAGACTCCATTGACTACGGAACGCGGATGAACCGCCGCATGCACAGTCTTTCGTTCGCGGCACTCCAAAAGATGGTCTCATACAAGACTGCATGGAACGAGATCCCCCTTGGTGACGTTGACCCTGCGTACACGAGCCAGCTATGTCAGAGAACAGAGACTCTCACGGACCCAGTGTTGGTTCGGGTGTTAACCGACAGGGAACGTCGGCGCGAGACTCGCAAAGTCTAGCGCGAGAGGAATTAACGTCCGTTGCCTCGGCAGTGTCGGAGTAAACACGGACGCCCCGCGCCACCGTGCGCGGGGTGCTTCACTCCTTTTGTCCCCGGACGTAATGGAGCGCCTCGACGTACTCCTCGGCATCGATCCGGTCCCCCGTTTCCTCAAGGCGCTCGCGGATCTTTGTGGGAGTCATCGATGTATGTTACAAGGTAGCACACCAAAACATTAGCGCCCCCACCATTCTGACGGTGGTGCAGGTCACCTCCGTCAGGAGACCGGCGGACGAATGATCGATCCTTTTGACCGCTGCGTTCAATCGGCGGCGACTTCGCCGGATCCCGTCATTGCGTTCGGGTCCTGCACCCAGAGGTCACCGAAGAGTTCGTCCTGCTGGAGCCGGACCTCACCGCGATGGCCGAGAAAGAGTAACGCGAGGTACGTTTCCACCCGGGAGCCCCCAGCTTCTTCGATTTCTGCATACAGGACTTCGGACCGGCCCCCGTCGTAGTGTTCCTTTAATGCACTTCGGACGTCGTCGATGATGGCCTCGATGTCCTCGCCATGGGCCGTGCCAGTAACGTCGTCGGCGGTGGGTTCGTCCTCCTGTCGGAACGCGTCGCCAGTGTGATAGTCGAGCGTTTGCGTGCCTCTGCGGAATCCCCGTGGGGACTCGCTGGTGTCATACTCGCGGGTTTCTTTCCACCAGGAGTCCCGTTCGGCTTCCCGGAGTTCGCGGACGAGTTCGTCGAGCGTCTCCGGCGTTCCCCGTGCATGTTGGCGTTCGAGCCGCCGGTCCATCTCTTGCTCGAGCTTGTCGATCGGGTCCTCGACGGGTGCTTCTGGGTCGTCCATCCCCATTGGCGCGTCCCAGGGCTCCGGTTCCGATTCCTCAGACTGGTTCACCATCAGGAGGTCGTCCCCTTTCATCCGCAGGAGCACGCTTGCGTAAAACAGGGCGCGCCCCGAGGCTCGGAGGTCACCATCATCGAGGGCGTCCAGGAATTTGTCAGTGACCCGAACGACGTCGATGTCCCAGGGGTCGATTTCGCCCTCCTCGGCGAGTCGAACGAGGAGTTCTACCGGTTCGGTTTCCTCCTCATCGTCACCGTTTCCATTTCCCTCTGGGAGGTCGTCGGGAAGGACCTCGTCCATTGGGTCGGCTGGACCCTCAATTTGTTCCGAGTTGTCAGCTTCCTCGCCAGGCTGGTCCCGATCCTCGTGGTCAGCGATGTCGAGGGGTATCTCGTCACTCCCGTCAGTCATCCGCTGGCACCTCCGGCGGCCTGTCGGTCAGGTCGATACCCGTCACGGAGGAGACGTTGTCCTCCTGCATCATGACCCCGATCGCTCGTTCCGAGCGATCGAGCATTGCCGACCGGTGGGTGACCACGACGAACTGGGCCTTGTCGGCGAGTTCGTCGACCATTTCTCCCACCCGTTCCGCGTTGGCGGCGTCGAGGAAGGCGTCGATCTCGTCCAGGGCGTAGAACGGGGCCGGGTTGTACCGCTGGATGGCGAAGATGAACGCCAGGGCCGTGAGCGACTTTTCGCCCCCAGACATCGCATCGAGGCGCTGGACAGGTTTGTCGCCCGGCTGGGCTTTCATCGTCAGGCCCCCGTCGAACGGATCGCTTTCGTTCTCCAGGAAGAGGTTGCCGGTCCCCTTCGAGAGCCGCTGGAAGATGTCCTGGAAATGCCCGTCGATCGCCTCGAAGGCCTCCATAAACGTCGCCTTCTTTTGGGCCTCGTAGGACTCGATCCGGTCCTGGATGCCGTCGCGTTCCTCGACGAGGGTCGCCTTGCCCGCCTGGAGATCCTCCAGTTCCGCCTCGACCTCGTCGTACTCGTCGATTGCGAGCATGTTCACCGGTTCCAGGGCCGTCATCTTCGTTTCGAGGTCCTCGATTCGCTCGGTGACGGTATCGTGATCCGGCACCTCCTCGGGATCGTGCTCACCGACTTCCGCCTCGAGTTCTTCGATCTCCCACTCGAGCCGTTCGGCCGTTTCCCGGCGCTTCGAGAGGTCGGTTTCGACCGTCTGGACTTCCTCCTGTATGTCGTCGCGCTCCTGGGTGGCCGCCTGGAGCGTCTCCCGTAGTTCGGTGCGCTCGTTCTTCAGGTCCGAGAGTTCGTCTTCGAGTTCCAGGACCGCCTGGCGCTTTTCTTCGAGCACGACTTCCTTCTCCTCGATTTCGTCTTCAAAGCCCTCGATCTGCTCTTCCTGTTCGGCCTTCCGGTTTTGGGCCTGCTCGATCGTTTCGTGAAGCTCCTCGATGGACTCTTCGGCGTATTCTTTCTCCAGTTTGTACTCGTTGAGTTGCCCGTCGAGGTCGTCCATGCGGTCTTCGAGGGCGGCGATTTCGTCGCTGAGGGTTTCGGCCTGCTCGGTGAGTTCAGGGATCCGAGAATCCTCGAGTTCGGCTTTCAAGTCCTCGATATCTTCCTGGATGTCGGCGATGTCCGACTCCTTCTCGGAGACCTTGTCGTCGATTTCCTGCATTCGATCGTCGACGTCCTCGCGCTCCGCGCGGAGGTCCTCGAGGCGGTCCTCCTTGTCGGCAATCGATTCCTTTACTGCCTCGATCTCGGATTCCGTCGATTCGATCTCTCGCTCTAGGTCACGGACCGCCTCGGCAGCGTCGGCCTTCCGGTCGCGAGCGTCGTCGATCCGTTCCTCGATCGAGCGGGCTTCGGTCCGCAACGATTCGCGCTCGTCCTCCAGTTCGTGAATGGTTTCCGCCAACCGCTCGAGTCGGCCCTTGCCGCTCTTCGAGAAGGAGTAGCGCGATCCCTTCTTCGACCCGCCGGTCATTGCCCCCGATTTCTCCACGAGGTCGCCATCGAGGGTCACCATGCGATAGTCGCCCATGTACTGGCGGGCGGTCTCCAGGTCCTCGACGACGACCGTATCGCCGAGGACGTACGAGAACACGCCGGCGTAAGCGTCGTCGAAGTCCACCAGGTTGTACGCGAAATCGACCACGCCGGGATCGTCGGGTAATCGCGGGAGTGACCGACGGTCCATCTCGGTGAGCGGGAGGAACGTTGCCCGACCGGCATTGTGCGATTTGAGGTAGTCGATGCAGCGTTCTCCGATGCTGTCGTCGTCCACAACTACGTTCGCGAGTCGGCCGCCAGCAGCCGTTTCGCAGGCGATTGCGTACTCTGGATCGACACCCCCAAGCTGGGCGACGGCTCCGTGGACCCCCTCGATGTCACCATTCAAAACGGTCGTCACCGAACGAGGGAACGAGGAATCGCCGTTCTGATCGGCCTTGGCTTCCAGTTCGGCGTACTCCTGCTGTTTGGCCTGGAGTTCGTCCTCGAGATCGTCGATCGACGCCTGAACGGTTCGCTTTTCTTCGGTGAGATCTCCGACGACTTCCTCGATATTGCGCTCATTTGCCCGTGCCTTCCCGAGTTCGTCTTCCAGATCCTGGCGATCGGCATTCAGCTCAGGCAGGCGGTCCTGGGCGTTCTCGATATCAGCATCCAACTCGTCGATTTCGTTCGAGCGGCGCCGGGCCTCGTCGAGGAGTCGGTCCTGCTCACGCTGGAGATCGTTCCGTTCGGTTTTTGCCGCTTCGAGGGCCGTCTTCCTGTCCTGTAGTTCGGCTTTGAGTTCGTCGAATTCGGTATCAACGGCGTCGATTTCTGCCTCGACCCGTCCGAGTTCGGCCTCCTTTTCCTGGACGTCGGCCTTGATCGAGGACTGCTTCAGCTTTGTTTCCTTGATATCGTCTTCCAGTCCGTCGATTTCTTCTTGTTTGCGATCAACTTTGACGAAAGCCTGCCGGCGCTCGCTTTCGATCGCTTCGATGCGCTCCTCGCTGTTCTCGATCTTGTCCTCGAGGCGTTCGATTTCGCCCTTGACGCGTTCGATCTCGCTTTTGATTTCCAGCTGTTCCTCTTCGCCCTTTTGCTCGATTTCGGCGTTAAGATCCTCGAGGTCTTCCTCCAGGCGGACCACGCGACCTTGCTTTTCGTCGAGTTTCGTCCTGAGCGCCTCGAGTTCGCCTTCTCTGGCGTCGATTCGCGAACTGACGCCCGCCAATTCCTCGCGTTTGTCCGCAAGTTCCGCGGCCTTCAGATACCCCTCGTATTCTTCCTTTTCGTCCCGGTATTCCTGGTACTGAAGGGCGGTTTCGCGTTCGTCTTCGAGTTGATCGAGGCGGTTTTCCTTTTCCTCGATCCGGAGTTCGGCTTCTCCGATGCGTTCCTCGACAACTTCGAGTTCCTCGAAGGCTTCCTCCTTTTTCGCGTCGAATTCGGCGACACCGGCGATTTCGTCGATGATTTCCCGGCGAGTATGCGGAGTCATCGAGATGATCTCGGTCACGTCGCCCTGCATGACGACGTTGTACCCTTCGGGAGTGACACCTGCCTGGGCCAGGAGGTCCTGGATGTCCGAGAGGTTGACCGACCGGCCGTTGAGATAGTAATACGAATAGTAGTTTTCTTCGGTCTCCTTGACCCGTCGTTTGATGTTGATCTCGTCAACACTGCCGACGTCCTCGGTGCCCGCGGCGTTGACGACCTGGGAACGTTCCAGGGTTCGATCATGGTTATTGAGAACCACGGTGACGCTGGCCTCGTTTGGGCCCGTGCTCGATTCCCCGTCTTCGTGACCGGGGTTGTAGATAAGATCAGTCAGCTTTTCGGCGCGGATCCCCCGGGTGCGCGCCAATCCCAGCGCGAAGAGGACGGCGTCGATGATGTTGGACTTGCCGCTTCCGTTCGGGCCGCTGATGGTCGTAAAATCGGCGTAAAACGGGATTCTAGTCTTTCGCCCGAAGCTCTTGAAGTTCTCGAGGACGAGTTCCTTTATGTGCATGTGTAGTCGGGCGACGGCGTAGGCCGGCGACCGGAGCGTCAGGCGATGATGATGTCGTCTTCGACCTCCGACTCGTCCGGCGCTTCGTCTGTGGTATCTCCCTCACTGGCCTTATCCGCTTCGGCTGTCGCCTCCTGGATTTCCTCAGGCTCCGCTTCTTCCGCCGGGACGTCACCTGGGTTCGCCAGCATGGCGAGTTCGTCGCCTGTCGCCGGAATCTCCCCGTCCACTTGTTCCTCCAGCATCCGAACGCGTTCTTTGGTCTGAACGAGTTCGTCCGTCAACCCGTCCACCGTCGACTCTAACTCTGAGACTCGAAGCTCCAGTTCCTCGACCCTGTTCGGCATATATATTATAGGCGAACTCCTGAACCTTAAGGGTACGTCAGACATATAAATTTTTGTTGACAGATGGTTACGCTGGGCTCAATACTCGGACGAAGTACCCTGCCGGGTGTGTGCTGGCTTCCGCCTCCGAGAGGCTTACTTCGCTCCGGCCCACAAATCTTTTTGATGACAAAAACCGCGACGCTCGCCGGCGGTTGCTTTTGGTGTATAGAAGCCGCGTTCAAGGAACTCGAGGGCGTCGAGTCCGTGACCGCCGGATATGCCGGGGGCCACGTCGAGAACCCGACCTACAAACAGGTCTGCACGGGGGAAACGGGCCACGCAGAGGCTGTTCAGGTCGAATACGACCAGGAGGTCTTGTCATATCTCGATCTCCTCGAAGTATTCTTCCGTATTCATGACCCCACGACGAAAGACCGGGAAGGACCGGACGTGGGCTCTCAGTATCGGTCGGCGGTCTATTGTCACGACGACGCCCAGCGCGAGACGGTCGAGGGGTTCGTGGCGGAACTCGAGTCGTCGGGTGTGTACGAAACCATCGTCACAGAGATCAAACCGCTGGATACGTTCTATGAGGCCGCTGAGTCCCACCAAGACTACTTCGAGAAGAACCCCGAGGACGCGTATTGCCGGATGCACGCGGCGCCCAAAGTCGAAAAGGTACGCGACGAGTTCGAGGCCAAAGCCCGTCAGTAGGGAAGCGAATACCCGGTTAAGACAGTCAGGACGCGAAACGGGATCAAACCGGGAGAAAGCGCGAACCGGCGATCAAAATTGTTCCTTCCACCGATGCACTTACTCTTCGGCCTCGTCGCCGGTTTCGCTACCCAATCGAACGGTCAAGACTGGTACGTCGGCCGTCCGGACGACTTTTTCGGCCACGCTTCCGAGCAGGTATCGCTGTAGCCCGGTGCGGCCGTGGGTTCCCATGGCAATGAAGTCGACGTCGTGTTCGGTGACGTACTCTCGGATCTGTGCATATGGCGTTCCCCTGACAACCGCCGTCGTCACGTCGACCCCTACGGCTTGGCCCCCGCGCTCGACGTACTCAATCGCCTGTTCGCCTTCGTCCTTGAGTTGGTCGAGAACCATCGTCTGGCTCCCATCGTCAATATTGGGGACCGTCGCGCGGACGTCGGTCACGTATAGACCGTGGACAGCAGCGTCGACCATTTCTGCGAACTCGATACCGTGGTCGACCGCCACCTCGGCTCCCTCGCTGCCGTCCGTTGGGATCAGGACGTCCGAGTACTCGAAGGAATGCAGCCCCGGTTCTCCCTGTTTGACCGACAAGATCGGGACCGGCGAGGCGCGGACGACTTTTTCAGTCACGCTCCCCAGCAGGTAGCGATCCAGGCCCTTCCGGCCGTGGGTACTCATGACTATCACGTCGATCCCTTCCTCCTCGACGTACGACAGGATTTCTCGGTGGGCGGTACCTTCCCGTTCTACCGTTTCGACCGTTTCTACGCCTTCATCGCGAGCGCGGTCTGCGACCATCTGGAGTGCCGCTTGGCCCACCCCAGACAGTTCGTTCAAAACGAACTGGGACCCGTCCTGAACCGGGATGCGCCCCGATTCCAGAACGTAAATGGCGTGGATGCTCGCGCCACACCGCGTCGCCAGGTCGATCGCCCGCTCGGTCGCTGGCGTCGGTTCGTCAGCGCCGGCCGTGGGGACCAGAATTCGATCGTACATGGTTGACAAGACGCACGCCAAGACCTAACAATTTCCGTCGGTGGCAGTTCGCCCGGCTTCGATCCGCGGTTCCGGCGCCCCACCCCTTCGTTAGCCTTTAGCGGGCGGGTCACCAACCCAGCCGTAATGACCGCACAGGCCACGCAAGCGGAGGATTATGCCGTCGTCATCGGGCTGGAGACCCACGTCCAACTGGAGACGGAGACGAAGATCTTCTGCGGGTGTTCGACCGAGCAGGCCGAATCCGAGCCGAACTCGAACGTCTGTCCCGTCTGTCTCGGCCTGCCGGGTGCCCTGCCGGTGCTCAACGAGGCGGCCGTCGAGGCCGCCGTCAAGGTTGGGAAGGCCATCGAGGCCGACATCCCCGAGCAGACCAGGTTCCACCGGAAGAACTACTACTATCCTGACCTGCCGAAGAATTTCCAGATTACCCAGTACGACGCACCGATCTGTCAGGAAGGTGAGCTAGTGATCCGTCTCGACGACGACCGCCGGACGATCGGTATCGAGCGCGCGCATCTCGAGGAGGACCCGGGGAGCCTCCAGCACGTCGGCGGGAGCATCGACGCGGCCGATCACACCTTGGTCAACTATAACCGCGCCGGCACGCCCCTCATGGAAATTGTCACCGAGCCGGACTTTCGGGGCCCCGAGGAGGTTCGGGGGTTCCTGGCGAAACTGGAAGAGGTGCTGGAGTACCTCGGCGTGTTCGACAGTCAGCGCGACGGCTCCCTTAGGGTCGATGCCAACATTTCGCTGGTGCCCGAGAGCTTCGTCGAAGACGACGGGACGATTACGACCACGGCGCTAGAGGAGGCGAACCCCAATCGGACCGAGGTCAAGAATATCTCAAGTCACAAGGCAGCCGAGAAGGCCCTTTCCTTCGAGGTTACCCGCCAGCGCAACGCACTCCAGCGTGGCCGCGCTATCGAGCAGGAAACCCGCCACTGGGACGAGTCCCGCGGGATCACCGTCTCGATGCGATCGAAGGAGGCGGAGAAGGACTACCGGTACTTCCGCGAGGCCGACCTCCCGCCCCTTCAGGTCAGCCACTGGAAGGACGAGATCCCGATCCCCGAACTGCCGGACGCCCGCCGCGAGCGCTTCCGCGAGGAGTACGACCTCAGCTCGGAGGCCGCCTCGAAGCTCACCTCGACCAAACAGGTTGCAGACTTCTTCGAGGCCGTGGCGGAGGCGTTTGACCCCGATACGGCTGCGACGTGGGTCGCCGACGAACTCCTGGGTGAACTCAACTACCGCGACATGGCAATCACCGACGTCGAGGACCGCCTCGACGAGTTCCGCCGCCTGATCGAACTCGTCGCCGAGGACGAGATCACCGCCAAGAACGCCCGCGAGACGGTCCTCCGGACGATGCTCGACGAGGGCGAAAACCCCGACGGTATCGTGGAAGCCGAGGGGCTTGGCAAGACTGACGAGGGCGCAGTGGCGACAGCCGTCCAGGCAGCCATCGACGAGAACCCAGACGCCGTCGAGGACTACGATACGGGCGAGGGTGGCGCGATCAACTTCCTGGTCGGCCAGGTCATGCAGAAGACCGGCGGATCCGCGGATCCGGGCGACGTGAACCGGATGCTCCGCGAGGCGCTGGAGGACTGACGAGGGGGTCGTCAGTGGCATTCACGACGGACACCTCCGCTTCGCTTCGACGTTCGATCTGAAATATCAGAACATCATGTATTAGTCGGCGAAAGGCCAATAAATCGGGATAATAAGCGATCGAGCCGTCGATAGGGCTCGTGGACACGGTCTCCGAACAGCAATCGGTGTCCGCCCGTTACGACGCAATTCCCGTTGTCTATACGCCGTCCTCGAGTGATCTCGAACGCCTGGTGATGGCGCTTTCGGAGGTAGCCGGACAGTTCGCCCCTTCTGCGGGGATTCGGCATCTCCTGGTCCGTTCGCCTACGCCCCTTCTCAAATCGACCTCGACAGCCAGGGTGGCTTCGGTCCTCGATCGAATCACCGGTTATCGGTCGGATATGGGGATTTCGATGATCGGACTTGATTACACCGCACTCGATGCGGAGACCATGGCCACAGTGACCGACCGGGCGGACGGTATCCTCTGGGCGACGCAGGGATCGTCGGACGGGGTGGGTATCACCTACAGTCCGGCCAGAGCCCGTCACGCCCGCCAGGTGAGAAACTGATATCGACTATCGAGGACCGGGACCACCTCGGGAGGTCTTTTCATGGGGTATTTACGCGTGGGTCCATATTTTTATATAACCGAAAAACGCGTCGTCCCCGGGAAGGACGAAACCCCGGCCCTGTAGGCTATTCGATACGTCGGCCTACCCGTGCCAACCGTCGTCCTGCTCTCCTTTCATAGGGGGACCCCAGAACGGGTTCTGGGACTGCTCTGATCGGATCTCTAACAATGGACATTGAAATCGCTACGATCGGCGGCTACGAAGAAGTCGGCCGCCAGATGACGGCTATCCGTGCCGGAGATGACGTCGTCATCTTCGACATGGGTCTCGACCTCTCGAAGGTACTGATTCACGATAACATCCAAACCGAGGAAATGCACTCCCTCGACTTGATCGACATGGGCGCCATCCCGGACGACCGGGTCATGTCCGATCTGGACGGCGAAGTGCAGGCAATCGTTCCCACCCACGGCCACCTCGATCACATCGGGGCGATCAGCAAACTGGCCCATCGCTACGACGCCCCGATCGTTGCCGCTCCGTTCACGCTGGAACTCGTCAAGGAGGAAATTCAAGACGAAGGAAAGTTCGCTGTCCAGAACGACCTCGTGAAAATGGATGCCGGGGAGACGATGACCATCGGCGACGGCGTCGAACTCGAGTTCGTGAACGTCACGCACTCGATCATCGATGCAATCAATCCCGTGCTCCACACGCCGGAAGGGTCGATCGTCTACGGCCTCGATAAGCGCATCGACCATACGCCGGTCGTCGGCGACCCGATCGACATGGACAGGTTCCGCGAAATCGGTCGCGAAGGGAAGGGCGTCCTTTGCTACATAGAGGACTGCACGAACGCCGAAAAGAAGGGTCGGACGCCGAGTGAGGCCGTCGCCCGGCGGCATCTCAAGGACGTCATCTATAGCCTCGAGGACTACGACGGTGGCATCGTCGCCACGACGTTCTCCAGTCATATCGCTCGCGTGACGAGTCTGGTCGAATTCGCGAAGGATATCGGCCGGGAACCGGTCCTGCTCGGTCGATCGATGGAAAAGTACTCCGGATCAGCCGAACGGATCGGGGCCGTGACTTTCCCGGATGACCTCGGCATGTTTGGCCATCGAAAATCCGTCGATCGGACGTTCAAACGAATCATGAACGAGGGCAAGGAGAACTTCCTGCCCGTCGTGACGGGTCATCAGGGCGAGCCCCGGGCGATGCTCACCCGAATGGGACGTGGGGAAACGCCGTACGAAATCGAGGACGGTGACAAGGTGATCTTCTCGGCTCGGGTCATCCCCGAACCGACGAACGAGGGTCAGCGGTACCAGTCGGAGAAGCTCCTGGGCATGCAGGGGGCCCGCATTTACGACGAGGTCCACGTCTCGGGACACCTTTCGCGAGAGGGCCACTACGAGATGCTCAACGCGCTCCAACCCCAGCACGTCATCCCCGCTCACCAGGACATGGGCGGGTACTCCGAGTACGTCGACCTGGCCCAAAGCCAGGGCTACGAACTCGGGCGTGACCTCCACGTTACCTCGAACGGCAATACGATCCAACTGGTGTAGCGAACCTGGATACCCTCCCGGACCTGGCCTCGACAGCGGTCCTCGGGTAACAGCTCACTCTGATGGCGAATCCACATTGCCCTCCTGAGTCCCGGTCTGGACTCACTCGGCTGAGGTGGTTCCTTCGCCCTTTTCCTCTTTGCCGATGCCTTCCTCCCACCCTCCACGGGAGAACCACAGTGCTCCGACGATGAACGCTGCGACGCCGGAGATCGACAACGTCCACCAGAGCCCGAGCGCGGCGAACGGCAGGTAATAGGCGAGCAGCCAGGCGATGGGGATCCGGAAGCCCCACCGCGAGAGCACCGAGAGGACGAAGGCCACTTTCGTCTCTCCGGCACCCCGGAACGCGCCCTGGATCACCATGAGGCCGCCGAGTAGTGGCCAGAACGGCGCGACGACCCGGAGAAGCGTCACGCCCTCGTCGATGACCGGTTGCTCGTCGATAAACACGCGCATGGCGACGTCCGGAAAGGCAAAGACCAGCGCCCCGGCCGCAAGGAGGATTCCCATTGCTCCTGCGGTCGCCTTCCAGGCGACCTCACTGGCTCGGTCGGGGGTCCGAGCGCCGAGGTTTTGTCCGACGCCGGTCGCGGCGGCCTGCCCGACCGCACCGGAGACGGTCCAGGAGACGGACATCATCCGCATGCCGATCCCGTAGGCGGCGGTCGGGACGCGGCCGAACCGGGCAACGAGGCCGGCAAAGGCCACCGCAGCGAAGCTTCGGGTTAGCCCAT
>JBKEGM010000011.1:0-20142 GCA_046710005.1 Natrialbaceae archaeon | reverse complement strand
CTGGCGTTCCAGGGCGTTCAGGAGGCCGCCCTCGTCGAGGGTCCCGTCGAAAGGCAATCCCTCGGCCGCGGCGGACCAGTGGGTCCCGAACCCGCTCACGTGCCGTTCGAGGCGGGCCGGGAGCATATCGTCGATCGAGAGTGGCCGAACCACCGGAACGCCACCCATCACCCCGCCGTCAGCCGTGGTGTCCTCGTCGTCCTCGACGCCGGGTTCGCTAGCCCCTGTACGTCCAGCGGGGCCTGTCGGTACGGCTGGATCGAAGCTAAACCGGTAGCTGTCACGCTCGGCCTGTTCGGGATCTTCAAGGACCGTCGCGGCGTATGGAAGGCCTTCGATCGCGGCCTCAACAGCCCCTTCCCTGTCGAGGTCGCCGGCCGCCGCCTCATCGGTCAACGCGTCGACGTCCACGCCTGCGGCGTCCAGTTCGACTCGACGGAAACCGGCTTCTAACAGCCTCTCGGGAGTGAGACCAGCCTCGAGCAGTTCCGAAGCGGTCGCCCCAGCCTCTCGCAATCGTTCGGGGGTCACCTCGGCCTGGAGCAGTTCGTCGACGGTAACGTCCGCGGCCCTGAGTTGATCGACCCCGAGTCCGGCCTCGACGAGTCGATCGACCGCGACGCCGGCGTCGACGAGTTCACCGGCGGTGTAGCCGGCGTCGACGAGGGTTTCCGCGGTCCCTGCCTCCAGCAACTCATCGGCCGCGTATCCGGCTGCCCGGAGGTCCGCCGGGGCGTGTCCAGCGGCGAGCATGGTCGAGACGTCCCTGGCCCCGCCCCGCAATTGCTCCTGGCTGACGCCGGCCGCCGACAGTTCCTGGCGATCGAACCCGCCGTTGAGCAGTTCCTCGGCGGTGTACCCCGCGTCGAGGAGTTCCTCGGCGCTGTAGCCGGCGATCCTGAGGGACCCGGCGGCCTTGTCGGCGTCTCGGAGCGTGCCGGCGTCGACGGTCGCCTCCCGCAATGAGCTTGGCCGGGCACCACCCTCGGCGAGGCCGAGCGCGTCGACACCTTGCCCGACCAGTTCCAGGGCGTCAGCGCCCGTTTTGACCAGTTCCTTGGCGGGGACGTCACCGCTGGCCAGATCGGCGATCGTCGTACCGGCCCGGGCCAGGTCCGTGGGTGAAACGTCCGCGGCGAGCAACTCGTCGACGGAGCCGGCGCCACGCACCGCTAGTTCCATCGCGTCGACCCCCGCATCGACCAGTTCTTTTGGGGCGAGTCCGGCCTCGACCAGCAGGTCGGGGGTGACCCCGGCGTCGACCAGCGTTTGTGGTGTCAGCCCCCGCTCGATCAGCGTACCCGGCTCGAGCCCCGCGTCCAGCAGTTCGCCGATCGTCTCGCCGACGTCTGCCAGCGCTTCCGGCAGGACGCCGGCCTCCTCCAGCGCTCGTGGCGTCAGGCCTGCCTCGACCAGATCGTCCGGCGTTACCTGGCCGTTCATGACGGCCTCGGGAGTGATGCCCGCGGATTCGAGCGATTCCGGAGTGATGCCAGCCTCCTGGAAGGAGTCCGAAATCAGCGCGTCCACGAGCGTCTGGGTGTCGAGTCCCGCCCGCTCTAGCTTCTCGACCGAAACCTCGCCGTTGAAGAGTTCCGCGACGGTGACGTCACCCCCGGCAATGGACTCGGGGGTGACGCCGAACTGTTCCGCTTCCGGGGGCAACAGTGCCGCGGCGATCGTTTCGGTCTCGACGCCGGCCTCCTGGAGCGCAGCGGGCGAAACTTCGCCGTTCAACAGTTCCTCGGGCGTTACTTCCGCATCCTCGAGGGTTTTGGGCGTGATTCCCAGTTCGCGCAGCTCCGGGGGCAATGCGGCGTCGGCGACGGCACGGGTCGTGAGCCCAAGCCGTTCGACCTGTTCCGGGGTGAATTCCCCGTTGAGGAGCGTCGCCGGGGTGATGCCGGCTCGCTCCAGTTCCCCCGACGTCAGCCCGAGTTCCTTCGCTTGCCTGGGAAGCAGCACGTCCGCGAGCTGCTCGGTCGTCACGCCGGCCTCGCGGAGTTGCTGGTCCGTTACCTCCCCGCGAGCCATTGCACGCGTCGTGATCCCTGCCCGTTCGAGGTCCTCGACGGGGACGCCTGCCGCCTCGAGGCGGTCTTTCGTCAGCCGGGAGGTGGAACGCACCCCGATGCCGTCCTGTACCAGCGCGTCCGGAGCGAGACCCGTCGCGTCGAACACCGATTCTGGATCGACACCGCCGGAGACCAGGCGGCGTGGATCTGCGCCACCCGCCAGCAACTCCTCAGGATCGCCGCCAGCTTCCAGGAGTTTCGTCGGTTCGACCCCGTTCGCGGCGAGTTCCTGGACGGTCGTTCCCCGTGACTCGATGCCTGCAACGTCGAGGTTACCGGCGCCGATGTCGGCGACGAGGTCTGGGTCAATCAGCGAGAGGTCCCGTTCGGTCTCGATCGCGGCCGCCGGGAGAATCCCGTAGGGCTGGTTGCCAACCCGCATCGCCGGGAATGGGCCACGCGCCCGGACGTACCGCACGAAGTGTCGGCGGTAGGCGTCCAGCCAGAGGGTAGATTCCTCCAGTCGCTCGCGATCCGGCGAGGTCGCTCCGCCAGGGGCCGACCCCGAAAGGGCGTCGATACCGTCCCAGAGTGACGGGTTCCCTGCGACCTCGTTGTCGACGAAGAGGTGTTCGAGCGAATACCCTAGCGTCGCCGGCCATAGTGCGGAATTCGCGTGCCGGGCGTCGCGCTGTTCGGTCCCGTCAGCGTTGGCGACGTTGGCAAAGACGTGGTCCTCCCCCTCGTCCGGGTCGATCGACAGGGCCCGTGCCAGGAGGTCGCCATCGGTCCGGTCGCCCGTTTCGATCAGCGGAGGAACGCACTCCACGGAGAGTCCGGACGGCCCATTCTCGCCGTTGCCTGCCGAACCGTCGTGGTTGTTCGTCGGCGTCCCCTGTGGAAGGAATTCCAGCCCATCGGTGTAGTGATGGGCCGCGAGGAGGTCCGCCAGCGCATCCGGCGTTTCCGTTGCTTCCTCGGAGGCCCGCACGCCGACGACGGACACCCGGTCGAAGCCTCGTTTCGGATCGAACCCTGCGAGGCCATCGAGGGGCACGCGTAGCGCCATGCCGGCGTCCTCGGCCTCCTGGAAGTCGACCATCCACTCGTTCCCATCGGGGGCGACAGTGTCGGTCCTGGATGCCTCGTCCAGTTCGTCTGCGGCGACGGACTCGGCACTCGGACCGACAGGCAGCGGTTCCCGGACTGCATCGCTGGCGACTGCCGTCCGCTGGGTTTCGCCGGTGTGGTCCTCCCACTCGGCGACGGCGATCCACCGATCGGGTAACAGGCGGGCCCGTGCCTGTTTCGTCCAGCTTTCGGGTCGACGGGGGACCTCCGGGAACTCGATCGGGGGGAGTTCCATCTGGAGGTCCGGATACGTCGGGCCGGCGAAATCCGGACCCACCTCTGGCACCTCCGAATCGACGATGCCGGACCCGACACCGGCCCCACCACCTTCGTCCGGCAGGTCGGCGTCCGCCCCGATGGAATCTGAAAGGTCGAACTCTTCGTCCTCCTCGTCGCCGCTGCCGTCGCCGAGCGCGATTCCCCACGCAGGCTTGGGCTCGGTCAGCAGGTCGTGGGCGAGGTCCTCGTCCGTCGGTTCGAGTGCATGGACGACGTATGCTGCGCGTTCGCGGTCGAACCGATCCAGGAGCTGTTGCCAGGCTCGCTCCTTGAGTTCGGCGTAGCGCTTGGCGGCGTCGTCGGAGAACCGACTGGGATCGATCCCGGCGACCCGCTCCCGCAGTCGAGCGTTTGGCAACCGAGACTCGAGATACTGTGACGTCGGGTCGTCGCCGACGTACCCGAGGGTCTCGTGTTTCGCGAACCACAGCGTCGCCCAGAAGTTCTGGCCCCAGACGACCTCCTTTCGCGTGAGTTCCGCCTCGTGGGTGTCGGTGTGGATCTGGTCGGGGTACACCCGGACCAGCAACTCGCGAAGTCGGCCCTCCGTCCCCCCACTCCCGTCGACGAACCGCGTTTCCAGCCGCACTGGCAGCAGCGCAAGCGGTTGGTCGTCCATCGATGGAAGTGGTTCGTCGACAGCGTCGTAGGCCTCCTCGAGCGCCGTCTGGAGGGCGTCCTCCTGGGACTCCCGATACCGGATGGCTGCCTCGACCGCGAGACCGAACAGCACGACCAGCTGGTGGAGCGTCGTCGTATCGATGGCCATCGACCCCTGGGGCTGGTCGAGCACGTCCAAGAGTGACGTCTGGACCGGCCCGAACTCGCCCCCGCCGGCATACCCGCTCAGCGCCGTCGCAACCGCATCGGCCCCTGGCGTGACGGCCCGACCGGTGCGGAATTCGCCAGCGAACGTTCGATCTTCGGGCATCACTGGCTCCGTGAGAAACGCCAGCGCCGCACTATCGAGGGTCTCCAATCGATCGACCGCCGCAAGCGCGTCCTCGACCCCCGCATCGCTCGGCGTGTTTCTCGTGAGGGAGTCGTGCAGGTCGGAGAGGGTGGCGTGAACCGCACGGAGGTAATTGAGCGCGTCGTCGGCCCGTCGCCAGCCGGTCCTGGCCTCGGCGGCGGGCGCCCACTCCGGGGCAGCGTCGCTCATTGGCCATCACCCGGGTCCCCGTCGACGTCGAGATAGCGCGTTTGATACTCCTGGACGAACTCGACCCGCCAGGAATCGGCCGTCCGCTCGGTGATCATGTCGTCGGCGTGAATGCTGATCCGGACCGGTAACTGCCAGGTCGTCCGCGCCATGTGGGCGCTGTTGTACCCCCACGTCGCCGCGTCGATTGGATCGTACGCGTAATCGTCGTCGGTGCTGTCACTGACGTAGGAACTGCCGTCTTCGACGGCCCAGTTCTCGTCTCCTGGGCGGGAATCGGCCACGTCGACGTATTTTACTCCGGATGGCGACTCGCCCTCGTCCACCAGGTGTGCCCACGAGATGGCGTTGAGGCCGTGTTCGAAGGCTCCCTCCGTCTCCGCCTCACTCACTTGTTCGGTGGTCCCGTCGTGGGTAATGCCGGCCGGCGTTTCGCCGACGTCCGCCTCGTCACCGACGTCGAGGCCGAAGCGAGTCTCCCCAGGCGGTTCCTGGAGCACGAAAAACCACCCTTCATCTGCATGATCGTCCGGCTCCTGTGGGCCCTGATGGTAGGGATCGTAGAGCGCCTCGTCGGGCGTCAGGTCGAACCCGAAAAACGTGATGTCCGGTTCCAGCGTCCCCCTGAAGACCGGGTACAGGAGGTGGTCGGCTTCGACGTCGGGGTCGTCGATGTCACCCTCGGCCAGTTCCCGGGAGACGTGGGTGTCCGGCAGTGCCGGGACGCGGTCCTCGTCTTCACCCACGTCACCATCACCGACGGCTTTGGCCGCGAAGACGTCCGTGTTGGGGTACCGCCGAAGCAGTTCACCCTTGATCAGGAGGACGACCTTGGCGTCGTCGTCCCGTGGGCTGTTTTCACCGAGGTCGTTCTGGTCCCAGGTGTGCATCGGCTCGATGTCGGCCATCTGTTCGGGGTCGTCGGTATCGACGTCGGGATTGCCCCGGCGGTCCCAGAACCGGCGGAAGTACGTTCCCCGCCGATCCGACGGGTAGCGCCGCCATCGGAGTTCGCGCGACATCTCGTGGTTCAGGCCGGCCAGGAACGCCTCGACGAATTCCGGGTTGGTCTGGAGGACACCGATGCTGTTTTTGGGAATGTCGCCCGCACCCGGCAGGAAGTACTCCTGGTTCAGTTCGGCCAACAGCTCGTAGGTGAAATCCGAAAACGTCGGGGCGGCCATCACGCTCTCGACCGGATCCTCCCGACCTGGCAGGTCGGGGATGCCCAGGACGTTTCCGGCGAACTCCGGGATGCGAATCGAGGGGTCGATATCCCTCGTAATCGTCTCCCTGATGGCCTCTTTTGAGGGAAGGTCGACCTCGGCCGGGGCAGGAGAGCCCACGTCCGGGAGGTCGGTCCCATCGATCCCAAGTTCCGCCGGATCGGCGTCCCCCTCGACCTCCATGCTGAGCGCTTGCATCGCCGGCGACGGTGGCGCGAGGCCGGAACGGATCGCCCCGGCAGTGGATCGGAGTCGATCCAGTGCGCGTTTGGCTCGATCGATCCCCCTGTCGACGGCTCGCTGTGTCCCGTCCGTCCGGAGTTGCTGGACGGTCTCCTCAACCGCCTCGTCGAGGTCACGCTGGGCGGCATGCAGCGACTGGAGGTGAGTCCCGGCCGTCGCGCGGTCGAACCCTGCCGGTAGCGAATCCGGCTCCACTGCCAGCAACTTCGAGAGCGTCCGGGTGAGTGGGCCGAACGTGTCCGGTCCGATGACCTCACAGCGCTTTTGCAACGTCGGCGAGCGATCGATGGCATCCGCAATCGCGGACTCGTCGCCCCTCGACATCGCGGTGGAGAGGGCCGAGAGGTCCCGATCCGCCGCGTCCGCATGACCATCGATGCTGTCCAGCAACGCCTCGACGCGCTCGATTCCCGGGTGGCGATCGGGCTCCTCGGCCGGTCCGGCCCTCCCCTGAGCCCCTTCAGTGGGCGGCCCGCCGAATGGCTGTTCCCCGGCGCCGCCCTCGGGGAATTGCTCGTCGCCGAATTCGGAGCCAATCGTTTCCATATCGGCAACGTCGGAACCAATCGTTTCCAGCTCCGGCACTCCTCCTGCTGGCGGTGCTCCGGCACGCTGTTCTTCGGTCGTTTCGGCGTCGGCTCCAGGGGCAGTCTCGACGGTCACGTCGAGTCCGTCAGTCACCCGCGGGATCCGGCCGGTTTCCAATCGCGTCACGAGTTTGCTCGTGTCGATCGAGACCCCCGACCGGCGCGCGAGCGGTCCCCCAGGACGGGAGATGCGGCGGAACGACGAGGAGGACAAGGCCGACGGGAGATCGGAGTCTTCGGTCATTTTGAGGACCGTTTCGCCTGACTCCTCGTTCAGCATGGTGGCGTGAACCGGCGCGGTCAGTCCCATCAGCGTCCCGGTCGAAACGGTTTCGAGTGTCTGGTGGCGGCGATTTTGGACCTCGATCGCGAGCTGGGCGCGGTTGAGAAACCGGTTTGCTTCCTGAATCTCACCGAACTGGTCCCAGGCACTCTCCATCAGGCCCTCCTGGTTGTGTTGGATCACCTGGGTGCCGTACCCGGCCGCGATTCGGTGGCGCGGGTCCGCGTTGAGTGTGTTGAACCAGTGTGGGTAGTAATACAGGGGCGAGTCGAGTGACTCGTCTTCGAGTCGGGGGACGCCGGCGTGCCACTGCCCGTACAGCGGGGGTCCGACGGCCCCATAATCGGTTTCCATCTCGACCGTGTCCGGTTTGTTCAACAGTTCCCGGAGTTCGGGGACGAGCGAGGAATGATAGCCGTCGGGGTCGACCCCGATCGCCTTCAACGCGCCGCCGATGCCGACCGTCCCCACGTCGGAACCGGCTCCAGACTCCGGTTTGAGCCGCTGGGGACCTGGGTTGCTCACGTCGATCGTCCGAAACCCCACGTCGCCCTCGAAAGTCCGTGGTTCGAGTTCACGGGCCAGCGACTCGAAGTCACCCTTCGGCGCGCTCGTGAATTCCCAGTGGTGATAGACGGGCAGTTTGACTGACTCGGTCTCGCCCCACGCGAACTCGGTGTTCGTGTCGTCGCCTGGGGAGGGATCCAATCCCAGTCCGGCCCGGCGTCCCGGCTCGAACGTCGGGACGATACAGGCGCGGTACTGGGTTTCAGGGTCGAGATTGCGCGGACAGACGAGCCGCGAGACCGTTTTGGTCGAGGAACTGCTGAACTCGGATTCGTACTCAGCTTCACCCACCAGCTGGGCGTGGGCCCACGCCCACGTCTCGGCCGGATCGGGAAGCTCCTCGACTGGCGTCTCCAGCACCGAGAGCGCACCCGTTCCCGGGGGTTCGATGGTGGTCGCCCCGCGGGGCACCACGACCAGACACAGCCACGGTCGGTTGCGGCCCTGGCCGTCCGCCCGTTCCGGACTGAACAGCCACGGCAGCTGTGGACTGTCGAACTCCACGAGCGGGAAGTAGTTTGGCGGGAACTCCGTCGTCGCCGGCTCGGGCTCCATCCGGACGATCTGGTCGGTATCGAGCGCCGTGACCTCGCCCGGCCCGTAGACGTCCAGCTCCATTTCGACCGCTTCGGTCGTCGTCCCTTCAGGGCCCTCGCCTTCGACGGACAACGTGAGGTCTGCGGTTCCCGACCCCGAGATGCTGCCGTCCGTCGAGAACGCCGCGTCCGGTCGATACCCCTGTCTCACCGTCGGAAATAGCGTGAAATCGGTTGCTTCCTTCATTGTCTCCCTCCGGGCCCCGTAGAAAACTCCATTCCGCCCACGAGCCCCGCCTGTTGGGCCTGCAGGTCCTTCCCCGTGTCGGTGTTCGCTTTCGACGCCTCGACGACCTGCAGTTGTGCGGCCTGCTGTGGGTTGTTCTCGGCGAAGCGCTCCAGCGCACTCCGAGCCTCGTCTTTCGACAGCGGCTGCTCGGCGGCCGTCGGGACGTCGACCGGCTCCAGCGTGGCCGTGCTGGCGATGACGTACGCCGGTTGGCCGAGCGACATCGTCATCGAGAGGCCACCCTCCTCCGGCGTCGGTCCACCTCTCGTGACGAATTCCTCGTCCGTCTCGCCATCGCCGGATTCGACCGCTGCCGTTCCTCCCTGGCCGGTGACACCGTCACCGTTCTGGACGATCTTGCTCGCGATGCCGGACAGCTGGTTGTGGTGGGCCTGCAATTCGGTCTCGGTCAGCCGGAACCGTTGGGAACCGCTCGTCCTGACTGGCGAATTCGCAACCGCCGAAACGTCGGCCAGTGCGTCCGCGACCCCCGGCCGCATCCCGGAGATGGCGTCGAGATTCTGCGTGTCGAACTTCCCGAGTTCCGACAGCGGGGTCGCCCAGTTGTCCTTCGTTTTGTCGATCACCGTCGACTCGTAGCCGAGCGTCGCTTTGCGGACGTTCTCGGCTTGCTCCCCCGAGTCGCTGTCCCCGAGGTACACCCCTTCGTGGCGCATCTGGCGGCCAGCGACCTCGGACTGGAAGGCCGGGCTGTCGAGCTTTTCCGCGTCGCTCATTTCCCGGTACTGGGCCGGGGCGAACTGCTCACTCGTTTCGTCGCCCAGGTCGATCGTCCCGCTTCCGTCGACACTGGCCCCGGTAATCCGGAACGTGGTGTACCCGGACGGGCTGGCGTTTCCGTACTTCTCGAGATCAAATTCCAGCGGGACGATCGTCTGGCGGACGCCGAGCCGTGCGAGGGGATGGGCAACGACCGTTTCGTCGTCCGTCTCCACCTCCCGCAGCGCAACCAGATTACCCGCATCCCCGGGCCGGCCTGCCGCCCAGTTCGCCGGTTTTTCCAGTGCCGCCGTCAACTCGGGCATAATACGGGCCGGTGGCAACGACTCGTCGTCGGATCCCGAACCGATCGTCACGTCGACATCGGCCGTGACCGTGATAAACAGGATGTCGATCGTGATCGTGCCGTTCACTTCGAACGGGCTCGGTCCTTTGAGCGTCCCGTCGAGTTTGATCGACAGCCCCTTGCCCTTGATCTGTACCGAAATCGACGCCAGAATGTCGACGATGAACCCGAACGGATCGAAGTTGATGAGCGCGTCGAACTGCAATCGGCCCTCGACGCTCGCGGGGCCGGCCTCGGCAAGCAGGTGAACGCCCGCCCCAGCCTGGACCGTGTTCGACGTGACGGCGAAATAGCCCTTGTACTCCAGTTTCGGATTCCCGCCGGGTGGCCCGAGCGTCGCTTTCAACCGATCCAGCTCCGGGAAGTCCGAGGGCGGATCGAACCGGGGGTTGAACCCACCCACGGACAGGACGAATCGCGGATCGTCACCCCAGCGGGAACGCAGGGCCATGTCGCCGCTGAGCGACCAGGCCAGGACGCGCGAATCGTACAGCGACGCGTCGATCGCCACCCGCTTGTTCGGCGGGTCCAACAACCCGGACACCGCCAGGTTGAGCTCGATCAAGGCCGCCTTCTCGTCGGGAAGCACGGCACTCAGTCGTCCCAGCAGCACGATCCGCCAGGTCGGAACCTCCAGGATCACCCCGATATCGGCGGTGATGAGGGTCGGGGTCCCCCAACCGATCCGGGCAAGCGGCCCGAACACGTGGGTGTCGGCACGTGGCGGAAAGATCGATCGGAGGTCGCTGATGATCCGCTGGCTGTTGGCGATCGGGTTCTCCGGGAACAGAATCGAGTCCATCGACCCCTCGCGGACGGCCCGACCGAGGGGCTTGGATTTGACGGTGCGGTTGACGCCGACCAGCCCACCCACGCCGTTGAGCGTGAAGCCCATGCCGAGCTGGACCGGCTGGAACTCCCCTGAGATGATCAACAACAGCGAGAAGCCATCCTTCCCGCCGGGAAGTTCCGTCGTCAGCAGGCCGACGACGTTAATCGTCAGATCCGCCGCTTTCAGCTGGAGGACGCCGGCGTATCGCTCGTTTTCGTGATCGAATTCGAGATAGCCGCCCCCAGTGACCGCGCCGGCGTCGATCGACAGGCCGACACCCTCCGGCGGCTTGAAGGCGAGTTCCATGTCCGCGGGCCCGAGATTGCCGCCGTCCTCGGGAAACGACATCTCGGCTTCGACGCCGACGCGCTTCACTGTCGCCGTGAATGGGCCAAGTTCGAGCGATCCCGAAACTGCCCCCTGGAGGACGATCCGGCCCTCACTGACGTCGACGCTGCCGGACGGCTCCAGGTCCGCGTCGGAGTGGACCCCACTGCTGCCGTCGCCATCGCCAGTACTGCCAGCGCCATTCCCACCGTTGCCCCCAGAACCATTACCCGTGCCAGCGCCGGTTCCGTTCCCGGCACTCCCACCGGCGCCAGTCGCAGCGCCATCATCGGGTTGCAGTGCGGCGTAGACCTCCTCCATCAGGAACGGGCCCACGTTCGTATCCTGGGGAATCGAGGTTTCGAGGGTCCCGCCGCGCTCGAAGTACCAGCCGGACTCGGAGGACCAGCCAACCGTCGCGTCGAAGTCGTAACCCACCTCGTCCGGCATGACCTCTTCCAGAAAATTCCCCTCGGGCTGTATCTGAATCCGTCCCTTGGCGGGGATTTCGACGACGAACACGGCCGTCTCGCCGTCGTAATCGATCGTCACCTTCGCCTGGAAATACCGGACGCCGATGCCCGTCCCCTCGGGATCGCCAAGAATCGGCGTGAGGCCGGACTCGTCCGACGGCTCGTACGTCACATCCATCTCGCCGTGGGACCGGCCGGTTACCGCCTGGCCAGAATCGAGGTCGACGACCTCCGCGGCCGTCGATCCGCCCGTATCAGCCGTTACTGTCACGCCCCAGTTTGCCTGGGCGGAGAACTCGGCGTTGAACGTCCAGTCGTTCCCCAGGTTCTCGGTAACCTCGGCACCCACGTTCCCGTAGGGTTTGATTGCCAACCCGGGCAACGCGCTGTTTTCGCCGGGCAACGGGACCAAAACCAGACCTGCCTCGCCGGAAGCGTCGGCCATCGACAGGACGTCCACGCTCAATTGCCGGTCCTGGAGCACCGCCCCGGGCCAGCCGCTCGGCAACTGGGATTTGAGGGCCTCCGCATCGGGCACCGCTCCGAGTTCGTCCTGGAGTTCGCTCTGCAGTTCCGACTGGAGTTTGGTCGCCGCCTTCTCGGCGACCTGCTGGAACAGGGCCTCCGGATCGGGCGTCCCGCCCGACGCCACGTCCGCAGCGATGTCTTCGGCCATGGACTCGACGTCCGCGGGAACGTCCAGGTCCGAGAGCAAGAGTGAGAGCAGTTCTCTCGCGGCGTCCTCGGCGATCGTTTCGACGTCGGGCAACCCCTCGGCGAGCGTCCCGGTCGCTTCCTGAAAGGTGGCCTCGGCGCCGAGTCCCGAGACCAGCCCTTTGACGTAGAACAGCACAACGTATGGCTCGAACTCGTCGGTCCCCCAGTCGAAGAGGGCCTCCGCGTGGGCGGCCGGGTTGGCGAAAACGGTCCCGAAGGCCGAGAGGTCCAGGTCCCCTGCTGCCCCTGGTCCCTCCATCCTGATGACGCCCAATACCGACAGCAAACTGTGGATGGCCGGGTAGTGATCGTTGAGATACGTGATGAGGAGGTAGTCGAAGACCAGTTCCCCGACGCGATCGAGGTCCGGATTCTCGATGCTAATATCGTCGAGACTCCGTATCACGACGAAGCAGGTCCGGAGCGCCGAGAAGACGTCCTCGGCAGCAGTCAGATCCGGAACGGTACCCTGGTCGATCGGCTCGATGACCTCCGTTCGAATCGTCTCCCATGCCGGGGCGAGGCGTTCCAGTTCGCCTTTGACTGCCTCATATTTCGACCCCAGAACGGTCTCGTCCAGCCCCATCTCGGAAAGGAGGTCTTCGACGGCCTGTTCGTCACCCCCTTCGGCTTGCGTGGCCGCCTCACCGATGGGTTCGACGACCGCCGCGAGTTCCGTCAGGATGATCTCGTCGGTCCGCTGCTGATCGGGCTGGGCGCTCATGGTCGCCCCCCTGATGGCGCAGTCGATACGTGCCTCGTAGACGCTGATTCGTGCATGCTCTCCTCTCTAGTGATCGTCCAAACCGTGTTCGCCCCCTGGCCTCGCACCGCCCTGGCCCCACTGTGAGTTGCCACGGGGAGGACCGTCGTCTTCGAACTTCGCCCCGCACTTCGCTGCCTCATCGTTGCCCCTCCCCCGTCTCTCGGCCCGTGCGAGATGTCCCTGAACCCGCCGTTTCCTGGCTGTCGCGGGACTCAGCCCGGCCCGCCTCGCTTCCCGTGGCGCTTCCATCGACGGTCGGCCAGGCTCGATAGATGATGGTTGGCCGTTTTCCGGCCCGGGCGTACTGATCTTTGTCGATGCTCTCGACGGTCACCTCAAAGGCGGTCTCCTTGAGGCCAGTCACGCGACACTCCTCGCGCCCGACGATGGTGCCGTCCGGTGCCTGTGGCAGGTATAGCCCTGCAATCCCGTCGTCGGGGTGGTCGGCCGCCGGGGGGACGTCGGTGACCGCCTGACCTCCAGTCGTACCATCCACCGGTGGTGATTGGGTCTCCAATGGCGTCGAATCAGAGGCCGCCTCCGTCACCCCGCCGTCTGCCGTTACGTCACCAGGTTCCACAGCGGGCGCAGATGCGGACACTGACGCCTCCGGGACTGCTGGAAGCGCAGCGTGGTGGAGAACGTACTGGCGGAGCCGATCCGCGCCAACGATGGCCGTTCCATGAGACCAACCGAATGGCTGGGGAGCCGCCCAGGTTGGGACCTCCTCGCCGAGTGGTGCACCACTGACGACGATTTCGATGAGTTCCGGCTGGAACCCGGTCTCGATAGTCAGCGTATCACCCGGTCGGGGAAACGGAACCGCACCGACGGCGGGCCGCATCGAGTCGCCCCCGGCCATCGCGAGGTACATAACGACGTGTCTGGCCGTCGATCCGAGTTTGTGTGGACCGTTGTACACTCGATCGTACTGCAGCCGCAGTGTCGATCCCAGGCCTACCGTCGACGCCCTCGTTCGGCCAGCGATCCGATCGCCGTCCTGGTAGAGCAGATGTAACGCTCGATCGACGTCCGCGACCGCACCGCTGTCGTGGCCCGAGCCTGGCCAGGCGCTCGCTCCCCAGACTGTCTGGTCGATCCCGTCTTCCGGGTCAGCGACCATTTGGCCAGCCGTCAGCCCGACGCCGCGGTCGGTCGTCCAGAGTCGTCCGGGGCCCGTTACGGCTGCCGTCCCGGTGAGGGAAACGTGATCGGCTTCCACACCCAGGTCGACCGTCTGAATGCCCGGCTCCGTCGGCGTCCGGAACTGGCCCACGTTGACGTCGACGTCGGTCGCGGTTCGGAACGCCTGGTAGAGGACCCGAATGCTGCCGGCCATTGGATCGTCGCCGGGCACCGAGACGTCCACCTCGAAGGCCTCGCCGGTCGTCCCCGCCAGTGCAACGGTCACCCGACCCGGTGGGGACTCCGTCTCGTGACGAACCATCTGGAGGGCGTACTCTTCGCTGGTGGCACAGGTCGCCTGGTCGGTACTTTGCCCGTCGTCGGCGACGGTCACACTGAAATTCTCAATTCCGTCGCCGGTGGCCGTCGCGCGTCCTCGACTCCAGCCGGCGGTACGATCCGTCGCGCTGTCAGCCCGCACACCATTGGATGCGCTGAACAACACGAGGTCCGGATCGAAACCGACCGGCACCGAAAGCCGTTTCGAGGAGGACGGGATCTCGAAGACGCCAGTCTCGTACCGGGGATCCACCGACGTGCTCCGGGTTCGGGGTCTCGATTTTCGTTGCCCCGAACCGCCCCCACCGCCGCCGGTGCCACCGAAGAAATACCACAGGAGGCCGCCGAGTCCCAGCACGCCCACCGTCCCGATCCCGATCGGTATGAGGGGAAGGCCCTCCTCATCGGGTTCGACGACATAGTCTCTTTCGGCCGTATCTGTCGCCCCCTCGTCATCGACGACCGTGACGCTGGCGACGTTCGTTATTTCGTTCTGGAACGTGCGAGTCGTCGTTGGGTCGGTCGTCGTCTCGTCGATCGTCCCGTCACCGTCGAAGTCCCATCGGTACTCGACGATGTCCCCGTCGGGATCCGACGATCCACTGGCGTCGAAGGTAACCGCTTCACCGACGCCTGCGGACTCTGGGGAAATCGACAGTGCTGCCTCCGGCGGCTCATTCTGTGCTTCGACGACGATCTCGCCACAATCTGTAACGTTCCCGCTCGTCTCGCCCCGCACGCGAACTCGCGGCGTGTATGTGCCGGCCTCGTCGTAACTCCATTCCAGGACGAACTCGGAGCGATCGAGAACTTCATACTCCCCGTCCCCATCGGGATCGAAATCGATTGAAAACGCGTTCTCCGAGGCGCTGGCATCGATGACGACCGTGTCTCCCGGTTCGACCGTTCTCGGTTCGACCGCACACGTGGCCAGCGGTTCTGGGGCTGGCTCGTTGACGCGATAGTCCGCGCCAGCGATATCCGTCGCGTTCGCGTCGTCGACGACCGTCACGGCCGGGCCATACGAGCCCGGGTCCTGGAACGTGAACGTCGTCGTTGAAGACGGCGTCGTCTCGTCGATGGTGCCGTCACCGTCGAAATCCCACCGGTACTCGACGATGTTGCCGTCCGGATCCGACGATCCACTGGCGTCGAAGGTAACCTGCTCACCGACGGTACCGGGCCGGGGCGAAATCGTGAGATCCGCTATCGGGGGTTCGTTCGGTTCTTCGACGACCACCTCGCCACAATCGGCCGTGTCACCGCTCGTTTCGCCACGGACGCGAACCTGCGGTGTGTAGGTGCCGGGCTCGTCATAACTCCATTCCAGGACGAACTCGGAGCGATCGAGGACCTCGTACTCGCCGTCGCCATCAGTGTCGTAGTCGATAGAAATCGCGTTTTCCGAGCCCCTGGCGTCGATGACGACCGTTTCTCCCGGTTCGACCGTCCTCGGTTCGACCACGCACCTGGCCAGTGGATCGGGAGATCCCTCCTCGACGCGGAAATCCGCGCCGGCCATATCCGTCGCATTCGCGTCATCGACGACCGTTACGCTCGGACCATACGGACCTGCGTTCTGGTACGTGAAAGTCGTCGTGGAGGACGCTGTCGTCTCGTCGGTGATGCCGTCGCCATCGAAATCCCAGCGGTACTCGACGATGTTGCCGTCCGGATCCGATGAGCCGCTGGCGTCGAAGGTCACCTGCTCGCCGACGGTGCCGGGCCGAGGCGAAATCGTCAGGTCTGCAATCGGGGGTTCGTTGACGGTTACCGCCCCACAGTCGGCCGTGTCGGTTTCACCGTTCCCGTGGACCCGTACCCGGGGTGTGTACGTTCCAGAATTCTCGTAGCTCCACTCCAGGGTAAAGTTGGTCAACTCGAAGAACTCGTACACGCCGTCACCGTCGGTATCGTAGTCAATCAGCGAGGCATTTTCGGAGGCAGTGGCGTCAATGAGGACGGTTTCCCCCACCTCGGCCGACATCGGTTCGACCCGACACCGGGCCACTGGCTGGGGCGGTGCCTCATCGACGCGGAAGTCCGCCCCAGCGATATCCGTCGCGTTCCCGTCGTCGACGACCGTCACGGTCGGTCCGTACCAGCTCGCGTCCTGGTACGTGAAGGTCGTAAAGGGGGACGACGTCGTGTTGTCGATCGTCCCGTCACCCTCGAAGTCCCACCGGTACTCGACGATGTCCCCGTCCGGATCCGTCGAGTTGCTGGCATCGAAAGTGACCTGCTCGCCCACAGTCCCCGGCCGAGGCGAGATCGACAGCGCTGCCACGGGCGGTTCGTTCGCTGTTTGCTTGACGGTCACCGTCCCACACGAATCGATACTGGCGGAGTCCCCATCCGCCATGGCCATCGGCTGGTACGTCCCTGTCTGGTCGTAGGTGACGTTGACGACGAAATCGGTCCTGTCGATGATCGTGTAATCGCCGTTCCCTTGCTTGTCGAACTCGACGAAATCCCCCTCGGAAGCGCTGGCGTCAAGCGTGACCGTTTCGCCGGGCGCAACCGTCGTTGGCTCTGCGGTACACCTCGCAACCTGGACTGCCCCTTCTGCCGGATCGGCGAGCGATGCGGCACCACCGACAGCGAGAACGACGAGAACGGCAACCCCAAGCAGTTGCCATCCCGGTCGATCAACTGCCATTCTCCGAACGACCCGAACGATTTAGGGGAGTCATTCGTCCACCGGTAGGGGGCCGGCGGTTGTTATGACATTATTAACCATGATACAGGAGTGTGCGAGGATAATACATAAAACCTCCCCTCGATTTATAGGTAATATATTGATAAACCACTGCAGAACCTGGGAACAAAAGAGCCGCTTTTCAATTTGAAAGTTAGCGAATCGAATGAGCCGCCCCCTGACTGTGACGGGACGCTGACGACCAATTTTGGCGGTGGGTTATCCGTGGCAAGTTGATCCTTCACGATACAGGCGATGGGCGACAAGGAGAATCCGACCCTGGACGGCGAGGCCAAAAACTGGGGAAAGAATCCCAATACCGGGGGAAGATTCGAACACAGAGAAAAGGGTCCGTCAAACGAGGGAGAGGGCCGCACACCGAATACAGTGTGGGAAAACTCCAGCGAATCGACAATCGAAATGGGAAAGACACAACGCCGCCCGTGAACCAGGGAGGGTGGCAAAAGACCCACGTCGAGATTGAACCGAATTTCGGCGAGTCAATCATTCCGATAAACGGACTGAGCGAGCGCTTCGTTTCTCCCGATATCAGATGGCAGTTTGAGACATCTTGAATCCATAAGGCGAGCATACCGACCCAAACACCAGACCCTCATTTGGAGGAGATTTAAATTAAACCCGGCCTATAACCCTCTTCATATGCTCATTGCCGGAACAGAAGATGGTGCATACCAAGTAACGGGGGTACGGGATGGACGTGACAGCGAGGTCCAGAAGATTCTCGAAACACCCCGGGTGGAGCGGGTTCGCCAGTTCAATGGCCTTGACGGCGTGTTCGCAGCCACTGCGGTCGGCCTCTACTACTCCGCCAACGGAAGTGACTGGGCCGACCTGGACGTTCCTGAGGATCCTGTCTGGGCAGTTACAGTCTCGCCACCGGGAGATCATTTGTTTGCCGGGACTGTCCCAGCCAACGTCTACGTATCGTCCCTGCCAGGTGATGGGGTCTCGCCGGGTACCCTCGAGTGGCGCGAGCTGGAGGACTTTCACGAACTCCCGTCCCGCGACGAGTGGGGGGTGCCGCGACACAACAATATGGCCCGCGTGCGAGACCTCTGCATCCACCCGGAGTCACCGAATCGACTCGTCGCCGGCGTCGAACCGGGCGGGGTCCACGTCAGTGCTGACGGCGGCGAGACGTGGGAGGAACGGAACGAGGGCGTCCACGATGATATTCACAGCCTTCATGTCGTGGCGAATGGAGAGTACATCGCAGCCACTGGCCGCGGCCTATACCGAACCGTGAACGCGGGTCGATCCTGGACGCGTCTAGATGAAAACGTCGAACAGCGGTATTTCCGCACCGTCTATCACTACGATGGGGCTCTCTACGCGTCTGCTGCATGCGTGCCACCGAGTAACTACTGGGAGACGGCAGCAGCTGACCCGGCGCTGTTCAAGTGCACCGACAATACGTCACTCGAGAGTGTCGACTCACCGTGTCCTGACGAAGTCGTCGTTGGCTGGACGACGACTGATGAGACTCTCATCGGGACGACACACCGGGGGACGATACTCGAAACGCAGGGCGATACGTGGGAAATCGTGGGCGAACTTCCGAGTTCCGAGACGATCCCCGGCTGCTATTATAACCTTACCTGGGTCAATAGCGATGACGTCTGAGAGCGGTGCGGACTGTCTATGGGTACAATGGCAAGCTTCGTTCGCAGGTGAGTTCAACACCGTGGACGAAAAACAATCAGAGTCAGCGTGCTGAACACCCTCCCAGTATTGCAATCCAGCGATGATATGGGTGATCAATAGTCGCGTATTCCTCGATCATTTCCGGGGTGTTCAGGCCGCATCTCATTGCTGGGAGAAGCGTTCGACGAACCGCCCCAATCGGGGGATTCGGTTCCAGTTTCGGTGTCGGTCCTGATGACACCCTCGGGTTTGCGCCGAGCCCCTCGGCGCCCTCTCAACTGACGAACCGGAACCCGTGAAACCCGTCACTACCCATGTTGTTCTTCGAATTCGTCGGTACCCCTCATACCGGCCGTGGTCGGCAGCAGGGAGGAGAAAAATGCCGCTTCCGGCCGTGTTCTCGGGCACCGTTATACGCCCTTGTTTTGGTGTCCGCCGACGGAAAGTGTGGTTTCCTCGATGGGTGTGTGCTATCGCCTGAAAATCGACCAGGAAACGAACCGATTACTGCCGGCCTAACGACCTTTCGCGGGGAAACCTGCCAGGCCGACCCAAAGTGGACGATCTCCAGGGGCCTCGTGGCCCCGCCAGGAGTCATTCGCGATCTTGGCCAGGACATATAAAGGAGCGCGAACGCGTATCGTCTCCGGATGGAACTCGTCTACGCCCTGGCCCTTGTGCCCGCACTCCTGTGGGGGTTCAGTCCGATCCTTTCGAAGCGGGGCATGGCGGGTGGCGGCAGTTCCCTGCAGGCGTCACTGATCGTGGTCATGGTCGACACGCTGCTCTACTGGACGGCCCTCATGGCGATTCAGGGATCGGATCTTGGGGCCGGTATCACCCTCGGGGCGGCAGCGCTGTTCCTGGGTGCGGGCGTTATTGGCACGGCACTGGGTCGTCTCGCCGTGTTCACCGGCGTCGATCGTGTCGGCGCCAGCATCAATAGCGCCGTCATCTCGACGCGACCACTGTTCGCGAGCCTGCTTGCCGTCCTCGTCCTGGGCGAGGCGGTGACGATCGTCACCGGGGGTGGAATCGTCGTTCTCGTCATCGGACTGGCCGTCCTGGGTCTCTCTCGAGGTGGCGACCTCGCCGGGTGGCGCCCGTCCGAACTGCTATTCCCCCTTGCCGCCGCGGTCCTGTTCGGGGCGGGGAACGTCGCCCGGAAATGGGGACTGGACGCTTTCTCTGACGTCACGCTCCTGGAGGCGGTGGCGCTCAACGAAACCGGTGCCCTCGTCGCGCTGGCGGCGTACGGGGCCGTTGCGAATAGACGGGACATCTTCGACGCGCCGCGACAGACTTACGGCTATTTCGCGATGAGCGGGACACTTACGGCCGTTGCGCTTCTGTCGCTGTTCGCTGCACTCCGAATGGGTCGTGTCGTAGTGGTGGATCCCCTTTCGGCGACCGCCCCACTGTTCACCGCGCTGTTCGCCGCCCTCCTCCTTCGTGACCTCGAACGCGTGACGAGACGGGTCGTTCTCGGGGCCGTTCTCATCGTTATTGGCGTTACGCTAATCGTCGTCAACCCCGGATTTTGATCGCCCGCCACCCGAGCGTCACTCCGGTTCAGCGAGCCCGACGGTCCCAGCCACCCATCATATCAATAAGCTAACTTAACTCCACTTCGTAAATCGATCAGACAGAAATGTAATTCTCCAAACTATTAATGAACGCCCCTTCCTGGGGTATGTCATGAGCCGAACTGCATACGAAGAACGATCGGCCGATTCGGTCCGGGGCTCCAGTTCGTCACGCCCGGATGGGGAGACGGTGCTCGGGGTGGATGACC